>CAZCXB010000197.1:0-3562 GCA_964502485.1 uncultured Muribaculaceae bacterium
TCGTGAGACATATTTGCTAAGAATGCAGTCTTTAGTCGATCGCTCTGCTCTGCCTTCTCTTTTGCAATTATCAATTTTTAAAAACAAGCTCTATATTGGCAACAATTAACTCCTGCTCAGCTTTTTTAATCTCTTTATGAATCATCTTTCTGCTTTTGTTTTAAACTTTCGATTAAGTTGTTGAGTTTGCAGATCTCTTTATTGAGCCTATCATTTGCTATCTCTAATTTATTTTTTCTTCCCTCCATATCAAGCGTCTGATTAATATTGTCAATTCTAAGAGCACGTAGAGCGTTTATCATACTTATGAGCTTGGTTATTGTTTCGTTTAATTCAGACTCTCTCTTTTTAAGATCGGAGATGTCGGTAGCAATAAGTATATAGTTGTCGCCTTGCAGATATGGAGGTAAACGGTGAATCGATAGTCTCAGATACTGCATTTTATTAAGAGAGACAATAATAACATCGTGCTTTTTTTGATTAAGCTGAGATAGAAAGCTCTCTAATTTTGAATTGTCGTTTTGAGTGATATACCCTTTAAGAGATGACCCAATAACTCTTTCGTATGGAGACTGAACAATCTCTGCAAACCTTGGGTTACAGTAGAGAATTACCCCCTCTTTTGTTATGGTTACAGCACCTTCGCTCATCTGCTCAATAAATGTGCGATAGGGTGTTTCTGCAGAGCTGACAGAGTACACCTGCTCTCCATTTTTGCCGGAGACCATTATTGCATCCACATCTCCGTTACGGATTGCAGAGATTGCCTCTTCAAATTCGGCCAGACGGTTGTGCAATAGCTCATTTTCAACAACCAGTTGCTCTCTTGTTTTAGTCATTTCTATTTGTCTCTAAGGTCTAATCCTAAAAGTACCTTCTCTTTATTTGACATATCACCAATAATTCGTCTGAAAGGCAGGGGAGATTTTTTTATCAATGTTGGTGCAGCAATTATTTGATCCCCCTTTGCAAGGCTTGGATTCTGATAGAGATCTATCACCTCAAGCTCATATCTCCCTTCGAGGTACTCATGACATATCTTTTCCAGATTTGTTAATGCAAGAACGGAACGACACGATGATCCGGTTATATATAAACGTAAAACATACTTATCATTACCGAGAGTTTGTAATTCTGAATCAAAATCCTTTGGCCAGCATTTTATATTTGTAGCTTTTTCTTTAATAATTATTTTATATAATTATCAGATTATAATCAGTTAACTGCAAGTAAATCCAATCCAACAAGTACACGCTCTGTGTTTGATAGATCTCCAATTATTTTTCTAACCAAAGTGGGTAAAGCAAAAATTTGATCGTCTACTCCCAATTGAGGATTACTCAAAAGATCAATGACCTCAATTGAGTATTTACCGTTTAATTGCTCTTCACATATTTTTTTAAGATTTGTAAATGCTGTAATGGCTTTTGGTGTCTGTCCGGCAACATAAAGTCGCAGTACCCACATATCATTATTATTATCAACCTCTGGCTTCATATGATGTTTGTATTTGGGCTTATTAAACTTTACTCTTACTTTTTATTTGTGTCGGCATGCCTGCTCTCTGCCATCTTTAGTTTATCTAATTTTAGACGTTTAATCTGATCTTGTTCTATCTCGATCATCTTAATATCTTCAGACTCCTGAGATTCAAATTCAAAATGTAAAGCAGAGATTTGAGCCTTTAGAGCATTGCGTTTTTGTTCTATCTCCCTTTTTTTACGTTCTAGATTTTTTTTACGAATTAAAAGTTCTGCACTCTCTTCGGCCTCTTGGGCAATACGTGCCGAGCCTGTTAATACCCCTTTTGATCCAATATACGCTTCGCGTAACTCAACCCCATGATCAGTTAAAATGAATTCACGGATTTGATTGGAGTTTGCCATACCTCTTGACTTGAGAACATACATTCCTCTGTTTCGTTCTCCGCTCAATTCGATATCACGAAGTAATATCCATGTGTCAATCAAGGATGATATTCCGGCCTCAGAACTCTCTCCGGAGCTGTTATTAGATGTTAGACTGGTAAATAGAGCTGTTATTTGGTCTGCCTTAAGAAAATCGACTATTCGCATTAGCATAGTTTTGATTTCGATCTCATCATCACCAATGACAAACGTATTTATTGGATCAAGTATAACAATATCCGGTTTAAATGCATTTACAGCTTTATGAGTAGCGGCAAGGTGCATCTCCAACCCATAAAGCGTAGGACGTGTTGCATGAAATTGCAAAAGACCTTTCTCTAACCAAGGCTCTAACTTGATACCAATTGAAAGCATGTTGCGAATCAATTGATTTGGTGACTCTTCAAAGCAAAAATAGAGAACACGCTCCCCCCGTTTACAAGCTGCCTCTGCAAAATGAGCTGCGATACTTGTTTTTCCCACCCCAGCTGTACCCGATACCAGTACGGTACTACCACGGTAATAACCTTTTCCTTCAAGCATTTTGTCAAGGGCAGATATTCCGCTTGACACTCTTTCATTTGATACATTGTGCTTTAACCCTAAAGAGGTAACAGGCAGAACAGAGAAACCGGTCTCATCAATCAAAAACGGATATTCATTTGTTCCGTGCAATGAGCCACGATACTTCACAATACGTAACCGCCGTGTGGATGTCTGTTCATTTACCCGATGATCAAGCATTATCACACAGTCTGAGACATACTCTTCCAACCCCTGTCTTGTTAATTTATCATCTCCCCGTTCTCCTGTTATAATTGCAGTTACACCTCTCTCTTTAAGCCAGCGAAATAAACGCCTTAATTCTGCCCTTAATATCAATTGATTAGGCAATCCGGCAAATAGAGATTCAATAGTATCAAGCACTACTCGTTTTGCCCCGATGGAATCGATTGCATAACCAAGTCGAATGAATAGCGCCTCAAGATCATACTCCCCGGTCTCCTCTATCTCACTTCTCTCGATATGCACATGTTCAAGTATAAGTCTCTTTTTTCTTATCAAATCAGCAAGATTAATTCCAAGTGAAGCAACATTGACTGTCAACTCTTTATTAGTCTCTTCGAACGACATAAACACTCCCGGTTCATCGAATTCAGTTGCTCCTCTTACAAGAAACTCCATTGCAAAAAGAGTTTTACCGCACCCTGCACCACCACATACCAGAGTTGGTCTCCCTTCAGGTAACCCACCTCCTGTTATCTCATCAAACCCCTTAATTCCTGTTGGAGACTTTGAGAGTCTGTTCATAGTCAATTCTTGCTCAAGCTTTTTCATTAAGTTTTATTGATAAATTGTAATTTAAATGATGGTAAATAATAATGGATTCTGATATAAATTTGTTATGAAATTCAACCAGTTAAAGATCGTAAAGGAATATGTGAAAAATGTTACAACATAATTAGCAAGTTTTACACAATTCACACATTTGGTATAACCTTGGCAAGGGTTGTGGACCGACGCCACATTTGCACCTCTCAGGTTTTTTTGCAATGCTCAGATAATCAAATGCAATTTTTTATAATCTTACTAAAAACGTAAAGGTTTCGTTGCTAAAACATTCTATCATAATGTATTGCAAAAAAAACCGAGAG
>CAZCXB010000198.1:0-3515 GCA_964502485.1 uncultured Muribaculaceae bacterium
ACCTTGGCTTGGGCAGCAATTTGGTTGTTGCTCTTAGTTCGGGTACTGCGGCAATCCACCTGGGTTTATTGCAGCTTATGGTTGGTGTGGGTGACGAAGTGATTTGCCAGTCGTTTACTTTTAGTGCAAGTGCGAATCCGATTAAGTATCTCGGGGCAAATCCAGTGTTTGTCGATAGCGAGAGCGATACTTGGAATATGGATCCTGTGTTGTTGGAGGCGGCAATCAAAGACAGATTGAAAGTTACCGGTAAAAAGCCAAAGGCAATTATTCCGGTTCATCTGTATGGTATGCCGGCAAAAATTGATGAGATTATGGCTATTGCGGGGCGTTACGAAATTCCGGTGCTGGAGGATGCTGCGGAGGCTTTGGGTGCGCATTACAAGGGTCGTATGTGCGGTTCGTTTGGTGAGTTTGCCTGTTTATCGTTCAATGGTAATAAAATCATAACCACTTCGGGTGGTGGTGCTTTGGTTTGTTCAAGACCCGAGGATGCTGAAACTACCAAGTATTTTGCAACTCAGGCGAGGGACAGGGCTCCTCATTATCAACATTCAAATATCGGGTACAACTATCGTTTAAGTAACATTTGTGCGGGTATCGGAAGGGGGCAGATGTTGGTGTTAGATAGTCATATTGCTGCAAGGCGTGCTATTAATGCCAGGTACCGCGAGTTGCTTAAGGGGGTGCGGGGAATCTCTTTTCTCGACAATCCTTCTGCCGATTTTGAGTCGAATATGTGGCTGACTTGTATAATTATTGACCCTGCGGTTGCCGGTTTCACTCGGGAACAACTTAGGTTGGCAATGGAGGAGGCAAACATCGAAACTCGTCCTTTGTGGAAGCCGATGCACATGCAGCCTGTCTTTGAAGAGTATCCTTTTTACTCCTCTTCTGAACATAGCAGCGTTTGTGGCACTCTGTTCGAAAACGGCCTCTGCCTCCCATCCCACCCTGGCCTCTCTCCGGAAGATATTCAGCGGGTTGTGGGTGTAATTTTAAGCTACCCCGTTCTATAGGGTTTCATAAACAAATTATAACATGGCAAATAAAATCTTAAAGAAAACGGCAAAAGTGCTTTTGTATTTCTTTGGTGGGGTTATAGTAATTATTGGTGGCTTAGCCATTATTTTGTGGCTAAAGAGCCCGGGAAAGGCCGATCCGATAAAGGATGCTAACGGGAACCAGATTGAAGGAAGCATCTCGGAAATTACAAAGGTTAATCTTGGCGGTTTAGATCAGTATTTAATTATTCGAGGGGTAGATAAATGTAAGCCGGTAATGTTGTTTCTGCATGGTGGGCCGGGTAGCCCGGAGGCTGCATTTATGAAGTATTTTAATAGTGATATCGAAAAGGACTATGTAATGGTTTACTGGGAGCAACGGGGAGCCGGCAAATCATTCTCAAGAAACATCCCTCCGGAGAGCATGATTCTTGAGCAAATGATCTCTGATACGCGCGAACTAAGTGAATACCTAATAAACCGCTTCGAGCAGGAGAAGCTTTTCCTGATGGGACATTCCTGGGGTTCACTTTTGGGAATACTTACTGCATACAAACACCCTGAGCTTTACTATGCATATTTTGGCATAGGGCAGGTGGCTCACCAGTATAAAGCCGAAAAAGTCTCTTTTGAATGGGTTAAGGAACAGGCCAAGCTTAATAATGACAATTCGGCAATTGCTGTTTTATCAAAGCTTAACTTCCCGGACTCAACTGCAACAGCTAAGGAATGGATAGATTTTTTAATGAAAGAGCGGAGGTATGTAAATAAGTATGGAGGAGGCATTACCCGAGAAATAACCAGCATGTGGCCGTTGGTCAAAATTGTTCTTAACTCTCCCGAATATACTTTCCGTGAAAAAATAAACTCTATGTCAGCAAGCATGTTTTCCTTAGAGCACCTATGGCTTGTTGTTATTAATACAAATCTATTTGAATATATCGACAGGATGCAATTGCCAGTATATTTTTTTCACGGGATATACGACTATCAAACCTCATATTGCGTAGCTAAAGACTTTTACAATCAGCTGGAGGCACCCGTTAAAGAGTTCTTTACTTTTGAAAATTCAGCTCACAGCCCTAATATGGATGATGTTAAACGGTTTAATTTTTCTATCTCTTCTATCTCTGAGTTATAGTGCCAAAACGGTATGAGTCAAGCAGTTAGGCCACTAAGGGATTTAGGGCTAAATTACACATTACCAGCGTTTTGGCACTATAACTCAGAGATCGCTTAGGTTGTTAAAAATGTGGGTGCGGATGTGTACATAAAAACAATTTTTGACATACATATTCGCTTGAAATTCAGATATATAACAAATGCAAAATTGCGACTGTTTTTTAAATTTTAACACCGTTTGCCGGTGTTGGACCGTTCTATCTCTGAGTTATAGTGCCAAAACATTATGGCTCAAGTAGTTACGCACTTGATGCTGAGTTGGCTAAGTTATTCAGCATCAGGGTTTTGGCACTATAACTCTGAGATCACACAAGAAAAAAAACCTCACATATCATGCCTACAAAATTGTTAAGCTGGACATCAATATTAGAAATTTACAGAATAGAGATGTTATATGTTATACTGGGACTATCGGCAGTCACTCTTATTCTGAAATTTAAACGGGATCGTGAAGGGGGAAATCTGGATAATCCTCTGCATACAATAAACTGGATAGTTATGTTAGTTAATGCGTTGATACAGATTTTATATCTGGTTACGATGCGCGATGAGGCTATATGGTTTTGCAAGCCTGCTCAGGTAGGGTGGTTGTGGACAATTATTGGTTTTCTGCTGTTCTCATCTGTGGTCTATATTCAGATAAAGGCTTTTATGGAGACTTTGGAGGATTTTAATTATAATTATGGTGGTGAGGTTAATTGGAAACTTGGTCTCTATTCGTGGCCGGCTGCTGCGGTTTTGTACTTTGTTGCTATCTATCTCCTACCCTATTTGGTATATGTAGTTTTTATTGCGCTTTTGGTTGTTCAGACTATCCAGATAATCAGAATCTTCAAAGAACTTTCATATTATGATGGGTGGGGATATGCTCTGCTTGCTACCATCTTTTATCTGATTTTATCTGCCACCACACTTTGGATTTTGGTACATTTCACACCACTACTTATTGTTGCTCTGCTGGCTGCCGGTGCGCTATATCTCTTTGGCTCGACATCTAATGACACTAATAATTCTCCAAAATCCGGTAGTAAAATTGCTCCGAAGAGGTGTTCGACGTGCGGTTCAAACCCGGATTATTGCAGCTGTGCAATTGAATTTAAAAGGGAGCTAAACAGAAGGGAGGAGGGGTGACCTTGGCAAGGGTTGTGGACCTTGCTTCCGTTTTTGGGAAGTGGGCATGAATCATTTGTGTGCTTTTATTTGTTCTAATTACAATTCTAATACTTCAAATTATGGAAACTATCTTCGGTTCCGAGGGTGCCTTTAGTCAAATTTCGTGGCTATGGTACTGCATTTCAGTTGTTCTGGCTTTTGGTATGGGTGCTTTGT
>CAZCXB010000199.1:0-3494 GCA_964502485.1 uncultured Muribaculaceae bacterium
GTCCGGGCAAAACCGGTAAGACCGAACCAACTATTCCTGTAATCAGGAGGATGGTTGATAAAATTAAAAGTAGTAAATCCATTTATCCCACAAAGTATGCAAAATTCACAAAAATATGCAAGGTCCACAACCCTTGCCAAGGTCCACATTTGCATGCAAGGTCCACAACCCTTGCCAAGGTCCCCCTTTAAAATTCTACGCGTACTGAGGCGATTGGTACCAGGCCGATGCTTCTGGAGTAGGATTCGATGATGTTGCCTGATTTGTAGGAGAATCTGTTTCTTACAATGTTTTTTCTGTTTGTTATATTTTGGATATCAATCATAAAGACCCACGATCTTCCCGTTTTGTTGAGTCGATAGCTAACCCCCAGGTCGGCCCTGAAATAGTCAGGTAACTTATCGCCATAAGTTTTGGAGATATCGTAAATCACCCTTTTTCTAGACAACGAGAGATCTCTGTTTATGGGAGTGAATCTGTATCCACCCCTCAAAAAAGAGCGAAAATTAATACCAAAAATATTGTGACCCCTACTGCCGATCGCAAACTCCTTTCCACCCACTAAGTTGAAAATGAAGTTATTATTAAAATATGTACTGTACCACTTTCTATCGGGAGCTTTGTAGCGCGAATCAAAAAAAGATGAGCTCAAGAGGAAGTAGTACCCCTTGCTAAAATCCTTATCTATAGTGAACTCTATCCCGGAATTGTACCCCTCTCCACTGCTCTCCATCCGTATATCCGGTAAACCATAAGTAGTGTTGATGATAGAGTACTGGCTATTTGGCGAAACGGCAGAAGGTATATCGTAAAGCCTTTGCAGATATGCCTCAAAAGTAACATTCGCATTATCCCCCGCCCTCACACTATAACCAACAGTAATATGCATTGATTTTAAAGCCTTTAACCCTGTATTCAACTCCTCTCTCCCACCCGCGTCACTCTTTACTCTGTAGTTATAAATAGAAAGAGGCTCAAGTCTTGAGTGGAGACCAAACCCCAAAGCCAACTCCTGATAGTTGTCAATAAAATACTTAAACCCCAGCCTCGGCTCAAAAAGAGTCTCATCTGTAATCCCCGAACGAAAAGCGGTTACCCCGGTAACAAGCTCAATTTGGTCAGATGGCTTAAACTTCCATTGTAAACTAAAATTTGCGTAACTCCCGTAAGCCCTTGAATTTAAAAGAGTATCATACTTACTGTTGCCCGCCCATTTAGACGAAAACATATCCCCCGACAGGAAGTTTGCACCTACTGCTGCCCTTATGGAGTGGCTACTGTTGATCCTTGAATTTACTATAAACGAAGCCCTTATGGCAGGATAGATATACTCATCCCTGTAATTGAGCCGCTTAACGAGAGACTCCTCAACAACATTCTCCTCCATCCCCTCTCTCTGATATGTAAACCCCACCACAGATCTTATATATGTCCCCGTTCCCGGCAGGTGAAATGTGTGTTTCAGCCCCGCCACGGCAATCGAATAGCGATATAGGTATTCACTTTTATCAACTATCTGCGATGTCTGTTCATCAATATTTATCTCATCACCCACAAAACTATCCCCGCCAATAGTGAAAAACTCAAAAGTGCCGGCTCTTTTTGTGGGCAGATGTGCCTTTAGTGCCCAGTCAAAAGCCTTTGGAGTGATAGCAACATGCTTAAGATCGACCAACTTAAGAGTTTTAAGGAAAGAGAAATTCGAGTATCTCACATTTGCATAAACCGAAGCTTCACTCTTAAATGTAAAAGGCCCCTCAAAAGAGAACTCTGCCCCAATTACCCCTAAACCGGCAGAGTACTCCCTTTTTGTACGACTACCCTCTCTTAAACTTACATCAATCACACCCGAGACTGCATTGGTAAACTCAGCCGGAAAAGCAGCGGTATAAAAATCAAATCCCGATATAGAGTTTGTCGTTATAAGCGAATAGGCCCCTCCGGAACCGCCCTGACCTCCCGCAAGATGGTTAGGATTAGGTATCTCCAGCCCTTCGAGTCTCCAGAGCAAACCCCTGGGAGAGTTTCCGCGAACAACAATAGAGTTATTCTCATCACTGTTGGTTGCAGCAACACCCGGCAGATTCGTAACCATCCTCAGCGGATCGTAATATCCCCCCGCATATCTGGCAGCATCCTGCGACCTCACCCTTCTGCTACTGACACTCAGATCGGTATATCCCCTCCCCCTCTCCCCGGTAACAACAGCCTCACCGATATCTCCCCGCAACTCCATAAGCTCAACAGTAATAACAATCTCCTTACCGGAACCGAGAAGAACATCCTTAACCGTAACCGGAGAGTATCCATACGCATAAACACTAAAAGAGTGCCTCCCAACCGGCAGAAGCAGCGAAACCCTACCCGACGAATCACTCAGATGAGTTTTGGCGCCCTTGGAATCATTGGTATCATCGCAGATAATGGTAGCATCCGCTATAGCCCGCCTGCTCTCCTTATCCACAATTGTAAGTGTAATTGTCTGGTTGATTTTCTGTTGGGTGAGCTGGCTGGGCTGGGTGAGTTGGCTGGGCTGGCCGGCTGACTGCCCATTAAGTTGCTGGGCAGGTAAGAGCAATAAAAAAATCAATGCATAAAATCCCATCTTAAAGCAGAAAAATATGCATAGACAGCTTCTCATAAATAATTGATTATTCCGACTTATCAAGATTTATCAATCTGCCACACATCGAATTGAAAATCCTGACGCCCTCACGTTATGTGAAACTTCTGCAAGATATTGACCCCCAGTACCAAAAAACAAGTAGTGAGACCTAAATATACTATTTGGTAAAACATCCGGGTCAGTCTCGACAAGAGGTGTGGAAGACCAATAACTCCCCCAAGGTGAACTGATAACAAATCCGGGGACATAAGGAGAACCTTGACCGGGAGGGAACGCTCTCAACGCCGGTAAAAAAAGACTTCCCACTTTATCGGTGTCATGGTTGCCGCCAAACCATATACCATATGCATTTTGCGCTACTGATGTTCCGATAAAGAATCCGGCAGTCACCAGGCTCTCAAACTCAGTTTTAGAGGGTACCCTCCACCCGTCTGGGCAAGGATTATAGAGTAACATATCCCAAATCCACACCTGAGGTGTGCACCAATCCGTTGGACGATCGTTCACTGTGAAAAATTTAAAACTGTTTAAAGGGTCGTTTCCAACAGCAATTGATACAGGGCCTGCTTCATTTTGTGAAGATTCATAGGTTTGCCCGAACTTTCTGCCCCACTGGTAGATTAAACCAAATGGAAGTGAATTAGCATTGTAACCGCAGTTAACCGGTGCCCACCACGTATCGCCAATTTTTATTGGCTCTAGAGTTGTATTCGGATAAACAGGCATCTGGTCCGGTAGCGTAGTAAAACTTACCTGGTTTCCGAAAGATAATCCGACCTCATTAATTACGTAAGATCTTACATAGTAAGTTGTAGTTGGGCTAAAAACGGATATTGCCTGAATAAAGCTGCCTGTTCCCGATCCCATC
>CAZCXB010000200.1:0-3459 GCA_964502485.1 uncultured Muribaculaceae bacterium
GAATGTTGCCTCGCTGCGCTCGGCGAGCCCTGCGGGGGGGCCTACAAAGAAAAAAGCCAACCCTTCCCGCAGGGGGAATGTTGCCTCGCTGCGCTCGGCGAGCCCTGCGGGGGGGCCTACAAAGAAAAAACAAGAAGGGCGTTGCCCTTTTTTATTACTCACCTGTTGCTGGCAAATAAATTTGCCGCATCTGGTGAGTAATAAAAAAAGCTGTGCGTTGCACAGCTTTCTTGTTTTTTCTTTGGGTGGAAGATGGGGTTCGAACCCACGACCTCTAGTGCCACAAACTAGCGCTCTAACCGACTGAGCTACGACCACCATGTTTCCGAATAATCGGGATGCAAAAATACAACATTTTTTTTAATTCCAAGAATATTTATTTAACTCTCCAAATTTATAAATAAATAATAGGGCAGAATGAGGGTAAAATGGCATTTATTCTATTAAAATATCTAACTTTGACGATTCGTGTTACAAACACTGTTATGAACTAATACAATTGATATTATGGCTCGCGAAATTAAATTCTCTCTGGTTTACAGAGATATGTGGCAATCATCGGGAAAATATGTTCCTATGGTTCACCAGTTGAAAGAGATTGCACCCGTTATAATTGACATGGGTTGTTTTGACCGTGTTGAGACTAATGGCGGTGCTTTTGAGCAAGTTAACCTGCTATTCGGAGAGAATCCCAACAAAGCGGTTCGTGAATGGACTGCCCCTTTTAATAAAGCCGGCATCCAGACACATATGCTGGAAAGAGGCCTTAACGCTTTAAGAATGAACCCTGTGCCTGCAGATGTGCGTGAGCTGATGTATAAAGTAAAAGCTAAGCAGGGTACAAATATTTCAAGATCGTTCTGTGGCCTTAATGATTCGAGAAACCTGGAAGGCTCTGTAAAGTATGCCAAGGCGGGAGGGATGATCTCTCAGGTAGCTCTCAGCATAACCTACTCTCCGGTACATACCGTGGAGTACTATATGGGTTTGGTAGATAAAGTTGTAGAGTTCGGATGCGATGAGATTTGCCTAAAAGATATGGCAGGAATTGGACGTCCCGCCTTTCTCGGACGACTAACCAAATCTATAAAAGATAAGTATCCGCACATAGTTGTTCAATATCACGGACATAGCGGACCCGGCTTCTCTGTTGCATCTATGCTTGAGGTTGCCCGTGCCGGTGCAGATTACCTCGATGTGGCTATGGAGCCGCTATCATGGGGTATGGTTCACCCGGATGTAATCACTATACAGGCTATGATGAAGGATGCCGGATTTCTTGTTAAGGAGATCAATATGGATGCATATATGGAGGCGAGAAGACTCACTCAGAGCTTTATGGATGACTATCTTGGCTATTTCATTGATCCGGGGAATAAGCAGATGACCTCACTTCTTGTAGGTTGCGGCTTACCCGGAGGGATGATGGGCTCTTTAATGGCAGACCTTAAAGGATTTCATGGTGCCATTAACTCATCACTTAAAAATCAAGGCAAAAAGGAGCTTCAGCTTAATGAACTGGTTGTAATGATGTTCCAGGAAGTGGAGTATGTATGGCCTAAGATGGGGTATCCACCATTGGTAACTCCTTTCAGTCAATATGTAAAGAATATCGCCCTTATGAATCTTATGCACACTTTAAAAGGTGAGCCAAGGTGGACAACTATAGATAAGGATACATGGAATATGATTCTTGGAAAGACAGGTAAGCTTCCGGGCGAGCTTGATCCACAAATTATTCAGATTGCAAAGGATAAAGGGTTGGAATTCTACACAGGCACTCCACAGGATGCATTCCCTAATGAGCTTGACAAGTTCAGAAAAGAGATGGCAGAGAATAAGTGGGATACCGGGGAGGATGATGAAGAGCTTTTCGAATTTGCCATGCACGAGAGACAATACCGCGACTACAAGAGCGGAGTTGCAAAACAACGTTTTGAGCAGGAGTTAGAGGCAGCTAAGGCAAAAGCAGGAGCACCTGTAATTATAACACGCCCGGTAGTGGAGATGCCAAAATTTGATATGGATAAGGTTTTGGAAAAACATCCGGAAGCAAAACCTGTTCACAGTACAGTTAAAGGTCAGCTATTGTGGCAATACGATATGACAGATCAATCTTCTGCACCAAATACCGGAGAGGTTGTAGAAGAGGGGAAACCTGTATGCTATATCCAGGCATTCTATGGGCTTGAGGTGATAAAAGCACCTAAGTCCGGCAAGATAATTCAGATCAATGCAAAGCACGGAGAGATAATCCAAAAGGGCGAGATTATCGCATTTGTCGATTAATTAAAAGAGTCGATTAATTAAAAAGAGGGTGACTAAAAGTATAGTCTCCCTCTTTTTTTAATGTGACCCCGAAGGGATTCAAACCCCCGACCTTCAGAACCGGAATCTGACGTTCTATTCAGCTGAACTACGGGGCCGTCACAGGGGTGCAAATATAGCTATTTATATTTTCACTAAAAAATGTATCTTTGCCCCGTAATCAATTATTTAAAACATGAAAGCATTTGTTTTCCCCGGACAGGGAGCGCAATTCAGTGGTATGGGTAAGGATCTTTACCACAATTATCCTCTTGCAAAAGAGATGTTTGAAAAGGCTAACGAGATTCTTGGATTTCGTATTACAGATATTATGTTTGAAGGCACAGATGAGCAGCTCAAACAGACAAAAGTTACACAACCTGCAATATTTTTGCACTCGGTTATACTCTCAAAGTGCATAGGAAACTTCAACCCTCAAATGGTTGCCGGTCACTCTCTGGGCGAGTTCAGTGCTCTTGTGGCTGCAGGTGCAATGAGCTTTGAAGATGGTCTTAAGCTTGTCTCGGCCAGAGCAGGTGCCATGCAAAAGGCTTGTGAAGCAGAGCCGTCAACAATGGCTGCAATTCTTGGGTCAGATGACAAAACCGTAGAGGATATCTGCGCTAAGATTGACGGAGTGGTAGTGCCGGCAAACTATAACAGCAACGGGCAGATTGTTATCTCCGGAAGCGTTGATGCTATTAATCTGGCGTGCGAACAGCTCAAAGCCGCAGGGGCTAAGAGAGCTTTGGTTCTGGCAGTTGGTGGCGCTTTTCACTCACCGCTAATGGAGCCTGCAAGAAGAGAGCTTGCAATGGCTATTGAGGCAACGGATATCGTAGCTCCAATATGCCCTGTTTACCAAAATGTAGATGCACTTCCTAACAGCGATCCAAATAAGATAAAGGAGAATCTGATTACCCAACTCACAGCACCAGTAAGATGGAGGCAGATAGTTGAAAATATGTGGGAAGATGGTGCAAGGGAGTTTGTTGAACTTGGTCCCGGAAGTGTTCTTCAGGGTCTGGTTAAAAAAATATGTCCGGAAAGTTTAGTCTCCGGACATCAATAGCCTCTTTTACCTCTAACCTCTTTTACTTATTATTTACAATAAAGCTATATAGATTAATAACACTTTCATTATTATTGAAT
>CAZCXB010000201.1:0-3433 GCA_964502485.1 uncultured Muribaculaceae bacterium
TGTTCCGTATCTGTTTTTCCTTGTATCGATCCGGAACAGTCCGTTGATAATATCACAGCCCATACCAATTCCACTATCTTTAATAGAGACCTGAGTATAGCCATTATCAATCTCCTTCGCAAAGAGCTCAACTTTCCCGCCATGAGGTGTAAATTTAACTGCATTTGAGACGAGGTTTCTTACAACAGTCATAAACATGTTTCTGTCTGCAAATATGAGGAGTTTTTCCGGAATATTGTTAATTATGGTGATCTCCTTTTTTTGTGCTGCAAGATTTAAAAGTGCCAAAGCCTCACTAACAAGAGCTCTGATGTTAAGTATATCCGGTGTGTATGGTATCTCAGATTGCTGCATTCTTGACCATTGAAGAAGATTTTCAAGAAGATTGTAAAGATTTGTTGCAGATGTGTTCATACTTAAAGCAAAATCCTTAATCTCTTCCATGGTGAGCTCTGAGGAGTCATCTGCCATTACCTGAGTAAGCCCCAGAAAGCTGCTGAATGGTCCTTTAAGATCATGAGCAATAATTGAAAAGAGCTTATCTTTCTCGCTATTGGCAACAATAAGCTCACTATTTTTATCTCTGAGCTCCTGTGTCTGCTGGGAAACCTTTTTCTCCAGTCTCTCCTTATCTCTGTTTAACTGCCTCTCTCTATATATTATAAATGTATAAGTTAAGATGATAAAAACCAAGATAATAAATAGGTAAAACCACCAGCTCTTCCACCACGGCTTCATAATAGTGAAGATAAATACCTCTTCATTACTCCATAGTCCATCGGCACTTAATGCTTTCACCCTGAATGTGTACTTGCCGGGATTGAGATTGCCATATGTAACTTCTGTCCTCTCTGTCAGTGAACTCCAGGATACATCAAGTCCCTCAAGTTGATGCTGATATCTGATTTTCTTAGTGCTTTTATGCGAGATACCTATATAACTTATTGAAATATAGTTTTGTCTATGAGTAAGAATAAGGTTTTCCGGAATAGAATACCAGTCGCTTATCGCGTGAAATTTGATTTTTCCGGCGTTGATGCCATTTTTAAGAAGTAGAGATGTATCTCTTCTCTCTACTATATCTGCCCATGGTATCTGCTCATTAAAAAGGCCGATATCATATATTCTAAGATTTGGAACTAGAGGTGTTCTCTTTTGACTATTAGGTTTGAAAGCAGTGAGACGATCATTTGTTCCAACCCATACAGTACCCTCACTATCTTCATATATTGCGTCAAGATTGCATCCTATACCAAGGAATCCCTCATCATATCCATAACTTAGAAATAGTGGAGAGATTCCGGAATCTTTGAATTTTGAGATCTCTTCATTAGAAAGAACATTTACCCCAAATCTTGTACCCGCCCACAGATTGTTTTGTGAATCTATTAAAAGACTAAGAACGTGTGTATTATTCAATCCATTCTCAACCGAAAATCGGGTGAATGTGCTGCCGTCATATCTGACAACACCCTCTCCTCCTGTACCAAACCAGATACTATTATCTTTTCCAACCTTTATACTATATACAGTATTACTGAAAAAGCCGCTCTCCTCTGTAAAATGGGTAAAGAGTTTTCCGTCAAATCTCATAACTCCGCCACCATCTGTCCCAAACCACATATTACCAAAGGGGTCTTCACAAGCGGAGAGAATATTATTACTGCTGAGACCCTCTTTTACAGAGTAATTTGTGAAGGTTGTTCCATCAAATTTAGATATACCCATACCATAGGATCCTATCCAAAGGTTACCTGATCTATCTTCATATATTGTTCTTATGCTGTTAAAGCAGAGTCCGCTCTTCTCGGTGAAGTTGTAGGTATACTCACCATCAAATTTTGTAATTCCATTTCCATCAGAACCAAACCAGATATTATCTCTGCTATCCTCAATAACAGAGTAGATCCTGCTGCTGAATAGCCCCTCCTCTCTTGCAAATGGGGAGAAATATCTCTCTCTTATCCCATTAGAATCACGAAGATAGCTCATAGTAACACAACCGCCATAAGTTGCAAACCATAGATTACCCGATCTATCCTCAGAAATACTCATCACCCTGCTATTTGTAAGACCCTCATTTTGTGTGTAATGAATAAAATTATAACCATCATATCGTGTGAGTCCTGCCCCTCTGGTACCAAGCCAAATGTTCCCCTCTCTGTCTTGTAGAATACTTCTTATTGACATTGAGGCGAGCCCCTCATTGGTTGAGAAATTTGTAAAATAAGTACCATCGAACATTGATAGACCCTCATCACTAGTTCCTATCCAGATATTACCCGCACTGTCGGATGCTACCGATCGTATGCTGTTTCCGGGTAACCCCTCCAGAGTGGTGAATTGGTTAAAGTTAAAATAGTCATATTTTATTAACCCCCTTCCGCTGGTCCCGATCCAGATATTGCCATCTATATCCGAATGAATACAAGAGATGAAATTTTGACTTAACCCTTCATTTTCTGTATAGTTATAAAAAGAATCCCCCTTTAATACAGAGATCCCGCCACCGTATGTTCCAATCCAGATATTACCCTCCTTGTCCTCTTCGATTGCTCTGGTATCATTATTTGTAAGACCGTTCTCCTCCTTATATATCACAAAGTAATTACCATCGAACTTAACTACTCCCTCTCCGGTTGCAAACCACATATTTCCGGAACTATCCTCTGTAATCCAGTTTATTACATTATTTGATAGCCCATTATTTACTGTGTAGTTAGTTAGATATTTTCCGTCAAATCTTGTTACACCACCCCTAAAGGTCCCAAACCATAGATGTCCGCGTGAATCGTAATAGACTGAGAGAATTAGGTTATTGTTAAGACCTTGTTCTGTAGTATAATGAGAGAAATACTTGCCGTCAAAACGGGTCAGCCCGTCATCTGTTCCCAGCCAGATATTTCCAAGACTATCAGATGTCATAGATCTTATCTGGTCATGCCTTAATCCCTGTAATTTACCGAAATTGCTGAAGTTATATGGATTTATATCTTTTATAAACGCATCTTTGACAAGAACAACCGCCGGAGATTTACTGTAGAGAGGATTTGAATTAGCTTTTATTATAGATGGGGGAAGTATACTATTTACACCTGAAGTTTTTATTTGAGGGGGAAGAAGGTCGAGCCTTTTTGCACCCGTTGATGGTCTGACAGGAGAATTGAAACGAATCTCGGGACGTTTATCCACTTTAATAGCCGTAGGTATAACTGCCTTTATAGAGACGGGAGGTGAGATAGAATCGGGGTTAATGGCATAACCTTCAATCTTAACACTCTTTTGAGTCATTGCAATATCTTTTCTGCTCTCTTTTTTTGAGGTACAGGATATTGTCAATAATAGGGAAAGAGAAAGAAGTACTGTTTTATATCTGAAATATATCATATATCTGTTATAGACTTTAAAAAACAGTACTAAGATACTAATAAAT
>CAZCXB010000202.1:0-3425 GCA_964502485.1 uncultured Muribaculaceae bacterium
CCCGTCTTGCAAGAAATACTCGCGAACTGCTACAAATAGCAGATATATTCAAAGAGCACAATGCAGACCTGGTTTCATTACAAGAAAGTATAGACATATCTTCTCCTGCAGGCAGGTTTTTCTATACCTTAATTTCTGCAATGGCTCAGTGGGGCCACAACCCTTGCCAAGGTGTCTCTTCTAAATTTTTATGCCAATAGCACAGGTGCTATTAATGTAGCACAAGTTCATTTATTGCTGCGTAAGCTTTTTAAGCGCAACCACCTCTCGGTTTATTTTGCAAAACATTATATTACTGGAATTTAGCAATAAAACCTTTGTGTTTTTAGTGATATTCAAAAAAATTGCATTTGATTATCTGAGCATTGCAAAAAAACCTGAGAGGTGGTGTCACATTACCTATAAAAGTAGTATTTCTCAGATAGCTTTTTAAAGCTCTCTACATCTTTGTACCAGTACTCTTTGATATCGTCGAAACGGTGGCGTTCGGAGAATTTCAGGCGGATATAGTCGCTGCCGGAGACCTGGTCAAACATACGGAACCTTTTTGGATCTGCATTTTTAAAGACTGCCTTCTCGGGGTAGAGCTCTGCAAGAGCCTGCATTACATAGAACTGTATATCGGTGAGTGGAGCCTTCTGCTCATTTGTCAAATGAACCTGCACACCCTGGAGGTTTTTCCCAACACCTACCGCATAAAATGGCTTAACGTGCATAGGGCGAAAATATACCCCCTCAATTGCGTAGCTGTTAAGAGTAGTGGCAAGTGCATCTGCATCTATCCATTCGGCAGCAAACATCTGGAATGGAATGGTATATCCAACCCCAATTGAGATGTAACCAAGTTCACCCAGGATTCCGGAAACAGGATAAAATAGGGAGGTTATTGGCTGTGGGATATGTGGTGATGATGGAACCCATTGTAGTCCTGTCTTATCAAAAGTCATATCTCTTCTCCATCCCTCCATTTTTACAACTTTCAAACTGCATTTAATGCCCAGCATATTCTCTTCATTTAACATCATTGCAAGCTCTCCACTGGTAAGACCGTAGAGGTAAGGAATCTTAAACTGACTTACAAAAGAGATGAATCCATCTTCTGCAAGGTTTCCCTCTACTCGATTACCGCCAAGAGGGTTAGGTCTGTCAAGAACCACAAATTCAATATTATTCTCCGCAGCAGCCTGCATAGCAAGACCCATTGTACTTATGTAGGTAAAAGAGCGACAGCCAATATCCTGAATATCATACACCAGCACATCAATCCCTTCAAGCATCTCCTTTGTTGGCTTTCTTGTTGATCCATAGAGTGAAAAAACAGGAATTCCGGTTTTAGAATCTTTCATATTCTCTATCTTATCCCCAGCATGAACATCACCCCTTACACCGTGCTCCGGTCCGAATAGGGCAACAAGATTAACATTTGGTGCCTCAAAAAGCACATCAATTGTAGATTTCATCGTCTTATCGAAACCGGTAGGGTTGGTTATAAGACCAACCCTCTTACCCTCCAATATTCTGAAGTTGTGTTTTTTAAGCACATCTATTCCCGTATCTACAACCTGAGCAGCAGTGATATATGCAACAAGCATTAAAGCTGCTGTTATAATAAGTTTTGATATTTTCATTTTGTAATCAATTATTTGATTTAACTTTTAACCACAGATTTACGCCCAAATGAGGCATCAACTTTTACAAACGCAGTAACTATAAAGGTGAATAGATAACAAATCATAATCCAATAGAAAAAGTGTTTATAACCAATCAGTTCCTGAAGCCAACCGGCAAACATACCGGGTATCATCATACCAAGAGCCATAAACGCGGTACAAATTGCATAGTGAGCCGTTTTGTGTTTACCATCAGAAAAATAGATCATAAAGAGCATATAGGCTGTAAAACCAAATCCGTATCCAAACTGTTCGACAAAGACACAAAGGTTTATCACAAATAGGCTATCCGGCTGGAATAAGGCAAGATAGACAAAGGAGAAACTCGGCAAAGAGATACTGAGAGCCATAGGCCATAGCCATTTCTTAAGCCCCCCGACAGATGCAACAATCCCTCCGATAATTCCACCAAGAGTAAGACCAATGATTCCTATTGTTCCGTAAACCATACCTACCTGTCCGGTTGTCAAACCCATACCCCCCAACTCTTTCGGATCCAAAAGGAATGGTGTTACCATCTTCACAAGCTGTGCCTCTGCAAAACGGAACAATAACAAGAACGCAATTGCGATAACAACCTCTTTTTTCCTGAAAAACGAGGCAAAAGTCTCAAAGAACTCTCTGAATATTGTTCCCGGAGTGACATTCTTAGTTGCAAAATCGCTATCCGGTTTTGGAAGGATAAACTTATGGTAAAGAGCTACCGCAAAAAAGAATCCTGCCAAAATAAAGAATGTTATTGACCACGCAAAAGTTATGTTGCCGGATAGTCCTCTGAATGAGGCAGTCGCCTCATCTTCCAGTTTAGGATCTACCTGAATTAGTATAAATGCCGGTTTTGTCCAGTTTTCGGATGTAAATTCAATTCTCTCACCATGAGCAAGAAAAATGCTCTTATCTCCTCTGTTAAAAGAGCTGTTCAGAACAATTTTCTCCCCGGAAGCAGGTGCTTTTGTCAGACGAACCTCTACAAGCGAAGAGCTTCCCGTGAGCTGATGTACCTCTCTCCCCTGCCCCTCTTCTCCAAAGTTCTTATTGATCCATAGGCCAAGTGGTCCTGAGACACTTCTGCTCCACCAAGAGCCACCCTCTCCATCCACAGACACAACGCCTCTCTCTCTTGGGATAAACCCATTAAGAGTGTTCTGCTCAACCGCAAACCTCCTTAACATTGAGGCAGAGTCTGCAGATATATTGCCTGTACCGATGTTAATCTCAGCCGGATAGATATCGAAGGTATACTCGTCTGTTTGTGCTAATTGAAAAGGGTTCACAAGCGAACTGTCGGCAGGAATCTCAATTGAGGCAGAGTATTGAGGACCGGCGTTTACGTGAATATCAAGAGGTTTAAGTCCTGTGGCAGATTCAAGGGAACCGGCAATTATTATAAGTAGCCCCTGCCCGGCAATTGTAGCAACCCTGTAAAAGGTACTTCGAATACCCACATACATCGCCTGTTTATTGGTGTCCAGGGCCAGCATATAGAAACCATCTGCAGCAATATCATGAGTTGCAGAGCTGAATGCCATAAGCCAGAATACAGCGAGTGTTACCTGAAAAAAGTTTGAGGCCGGTATAGTGAATGCAATTCCGGCAAGACCTGCCCCCACCAATATCTGCATGGTAACAACCCACCACCTCTTTGTCTTTAGAAGATCTACAAACGGGCTCCAGAAGGGCTTAATAACCCATGGTAGATATAGCCAGCTGGTATAGAGAGCAATATCTGTATTGGATATTCCAAGTCTTTTGTAC
>CAZCXB010000203.1:0-3381 GCA_964502485.1 uncultured Muribaculaceae bacterium
ATAATAAATTATAATTAATTCGGATTTATTTTTTGAAAAAAGAAAAGCCACCGCATTGGGATATCTCCCGAGCAGGCAGTAGTATAGTCCGAATATGAGCAAGGAACAATATGATTCTTAGAGGTTTTAATATCAGGTATCTCCATCCACCATCTACCTGTTACGCTGCTTGAGACAAAGACTAAATCCTGCCCCTCTTGCCCCATACTTACAATTTTTCTGAGGAAGTTATCCTCCTTGCCGTTACCTCCTGGATCTTCGTAAACATTGGATGAGAGTGCCTCTGCAATATGCCAGGATACCTCAGCTGCAAGTTCGCCGGAAACCGACTTTGGTTTCAAAACGGAAGGGTATCCGAAAATATAGATATTTTTAATCTTTTGCCCCATTCCTGCATATCTTGCGAGCTGACATAACTCCTCTGCATAGAGGCCGTTAGGAGAACGGAGAGGGTTGTCGGGGAAATCACTGTGGCGAACAGAGCGCATATCAATAAATATATGCTCCTTATCTCGAATCATTGGCTCTGCTAAGGCTGTCTCTCCCCTCATAACACCCAGCCGTATCTCCTCGAAATCTCTTGAGCGAAGCAGCTTTAATGTGTCGGGATTGTATCTGTATATCTGATAACCAATATGTGAGAACTCTTTTGTGTTGGAGTCGTTAAGGAGATAGTCCAAAATTGGCTCTCCATCTCCGGAGCCACTGCCGGGTGAGATAAGTGATGCTGAGTAGGGGGTGTTGTCCGGAAATATCTCGGCAGGATTGGGAAGGGTCTCTCCACAGAGGACAATACATCGAATCCCGAGACTGTTTGCCAGCTTTGTTGTACGGGCTAACTGGTTAATTCCGGGGCGGGTGTAGTAGAGGGTGTAGTTACGGTGAGAGTAAAGATTGCCCATAATATGTGCCATTCGGTCACTCCCGGTAATATCTGCAATCAGTGCAGGGGTTCCCCATATCGCTTCGCTTATTGCTGCAGCGGGTATAATCTCTATCGGGTAGTTACTGCTCATGCCGTAGTTACTTTTTTGAGGCAGATCTCTTTGGTTTGGTGCTTCCCTGTGCCTTCTCTATTATCTCTTTGATGGTCTCGATAGTCATTGATGCCGGTTCGGTACCCTTTGGGATCTTGAAGTTCTCCTTACCCTTCTTGATATATGGTCCGTAACGTCCGTTGAGAATCTCGATACCATCCTCCGGAAAGCTCTTGATGTTTTTTTGTGCCTCCTTTTTTGCATTCTCCTCGATGATGTTTATGCAGCTCTCAAGGTCTATTGTGTATGGATCACCGGTTTTGCCTATTGAGATAAACGCCCCTTTATACTTTATATATGGGCCGAAACGACCGGATGCGCAAGTTATCTCCTCTCCGTTGTAACTTCCCACTGTGCGGGGAAGACGGAAAAGGTTGAGGGCCTCATCCAGGGTGATAGTCTCGATAAGCTGACCCTTTGCCAGACTCATAAATCTCTTCTCCGGGTCATCACTCTCACCTATCTGGGCGAGTGGGCCGAAACGACCTATCCTTGCATATACGCTCTTCCCGCTTTTGGGGTCGATGCCCAGCATCTTCTCGGCGTTTGCAGGCCTTGATACCGTGAGGGTATCCTCCACACTCTTATGGAATGGTTTGTAGAACTCCTCAATCAGCTTGTTCCATACCAGCTCTCCCTCTGCAACCCTGTCGAAATCCTCCTCTATCTTGGCAGTAAAGTTATAGTCTAATATGGTCTTGAAATGATCTGCAAGAAAATCAGTTACAACGATTCCAATATCCTCAGGGAATAGTTTGTTCTTCTCTGTTCCCCATGTCTCCTTTTTGGTTGCAGATGTTATCTTATCTCCGGAAAGGGTAAGTTCGCGGTAGTTGCGCTCCTGTCCCGGGCGACTCTCCTTTACAATATAACCTCTTAGTATTATGGTAGATATGGTAGGGGCGTAGGTAGATGGTCTCCCTATTCCAAGCTCTTCCAACTTCTTTACAAGGCTCGCTTCGGTATAGCGTGGAGGTTTTTGAGTGAACTTCTCGGTAGCTTTGATCTCCTTTCTATGCATCCCCTGACCGATGTTTAGTGCCGGGAATAGTATCTCTCTCTCCTCCTCCTGCTGGTCGTCGTCGTGTGACTCCATATAGACCTTTAGGAAGCCCTCAAAAGTTACCCTGTCTGCAGTTGCGGTAAAAGGGTATTTCAAAGATTCTGAGACTATTGATATTTGAGTTCTCTGAATAGTTGCGTCTGACATTTGAGAGGCGATTGTTCTCTTCCATATAAGGTTATATAATCTTTTCTCCTGTGCTCCTGCCTCTATCTGCATGTTGCTTAAGTAAGTAGGCCTGATAGCTTCGTGTGCCTCCTGTGCCCCTTTACTTTTGGTTGCATACTGTCTTGTTTTGGAGTACTCCTTTCCGTAAAGATCGGTAATTACCTGTTTTGCCGAACCGATGGCAAGTTTTGAGAGGTTAACGGAGTCTGTACGCATATATGTTATGAATCCCGATTCATACAGATTCTGAGCTGTACGCATTGTCTGACTAAGTGAGAATCCAAGCTTTCTTGACGCCTCCTGCTGAAGTGTAGATGTTGTGAATGGTGGCGGAGGTGTTCTTTTTGACTCCTTCTCCTCTATGCTACCTATATTAAAGTGTGCGCCTCTGCAGCTCTCGAGTATCTCTGCCGCTGTTGCCTCAGTTTCGAATCTCTCGGCTATCTCTGCAGATATCTTTACTGAATCATCAAAACCATCCGGGTTGAAGATCCCCTCAATACGGAATTGAGATTTTGAGTTGAACTGCTGTATCTCTCGTTCTCTCTCTACAATCAGCTTAAGTGCTACCGACTGTACTCTGCCGGCAGATAATTTTGGTTTGACCTTTTTCCAAAGTACAGGTGAGAGCTCAAAACCGACAAGACGATCCAGTACCCGCCTCGCCTGCTGTGCCATAACAAGGTTCATATCAACAGACCTTGGGTTCTCTATCGCATTTTGGATCGCCTCTTTTGTAATCTCGTGGAATACAATTCTCTTTGTCTTTAAAGGGTCAAGAGCGAGGGTCTCCTGAAGATGCCAGGCTATCGCCTCCCCTTCGCGGTCTTCATCGGAAGCAAGCCAGACAGTATCTGCCTTTTTTGAAAGTGTTTTTAACTCTGATACAATCTTTTTCTTGTCATCAGATATAAGATAGTCCGGTTCAAACCCATTTCCGAGATCGATCCCGAGATTCTTCTTTGAAAGGTCTCGTATATGTCCAAAACTCGATTTTACGGTAAAACCACTACCCAGAAACTTCTCAATTGTCCTGGCTTTTGCCGGAGACTCAACGATAACTAAGTTCTCTCCCATACGTAAAAATAATCCTTGATGGCTGCAAAGTAAAGT
>CAZCXB010000204.1:0-3377 GCA_964502485.1 uncultured Muribaculaceae bacterium
TCCTCACCCTTAATAATATTGATTGATATTAAAGCCATACTGTGTCTAAATCTTAGAATCAACTCTGTATTGCTTTTAACAGCAACCTCTTTCCCGGTTGCCCACAAATAGTCGGTTCCATTTTCAAGCCGGGCAGAGAGGCCATCTTTAAAGCTTAATCCTCTCATTGTAGAGCAATTGGCCGATGCTGAGTAGAAATCGTACTCCCCATAAGGGAGGAATAGAAAATGGTTATCAGCAATTGATAATTTGCCGGAACTATCTGATATGGCCCTTACCGGTGTCCCCGGGTATGGAGATCTGTTAGAGGGGTCCTCACCTGATGAGTATGCATATATTTTTGTCATAACTCCTTCCGGAAATGATGATTGTTCGCTTCTGGTCATTAGTTCGGATTCGAATTCACAACCAAAAGAGACCATCAACAATGAACTCTCATCAAATGCCTGATTATCACAGTTGCAACAACTCTCTTTAACACATGAGGGTGCAGAAACTGCTATAATTGCTATAATTGCAAAAGAAATTTTAAAGCATCTCATCGCGATATAATCATTTATTGCTCAGTAAGAGTTACTCCCGTAATACTCTGCGAAGTCCAATCATCTACAGTAGAGCCTGTAAAGCTCATGGATGTTGCAGATACCGTAAGGTTTATTGTATAATAAGTACCCGATAGATAGGCTCTTGCTGGAATAGTACCTGTATATACTTTACCTGTTACGGCTGTCCCACCAATGGTAGCATTTACCGTCACCTCTATACCAATCGCCTGTGAAGCCATTGGTAACATTATATAGGTCCCTTTGGCCGATGAGAGACTCATCGATGTAAGTACATCCTTATCTGCAGCAACTCCAATTACACCGGTAGAGAGAGTCAATTTTGATGAGGCATCAGGCTTAGTAGGTGTAAACCTTATAGATGTGACACTCATTGAGGTGACTCCCGTCCCGGCAGCAATGTTAATCTCTACCCCTACAGCTTTATGGTTATAACCGAATGTTACTACACCCCCCTCACTTACCCCTGTGTGTTTGGCCCAGATATAATCCTTCTGGTTTGTAAGCTGTTCCGAGAGACCGGAGGTAAATGTGATTCCGGCCGGTGTGCTGCTGTTTAGAGAAACAGAATAGAAGTCATAACTCCCTTTTGGCAGATAAACGGCAGTAGATGGAGTAAGCACTCCTCCGGCCCCTGCAGTTGCCTCGAGAGGTGTTCCTGCTACAGGGGTTGCAGAGAGAGGTGCAGCTCCTGCAACATAACCTATTATCGTAGCTTTATATCCACTTGTAAATGGAACAGGCGCCTTTGTCATTACCTCCTGATTGTAGGATGCGGAGAACTTCATCTCCTCTACGGTTTTAATACCAATCTCCTCTTTGTTACATGAGCTAAGCCCCATAACAATGCATGTAATTGCAATAATCTCTCTTCTTTTCATAATTAGTTTGTTAATAAGTTAAAATTTGTTTTTATGTTAAGGATATATCCTCCTCATCATCATCGTAATCCTTCCAATCCTCAACCGTGGTGGAGAGATATTTTATCTCATGGGGGGTAACATTGAAGCTGAACCTGGTTATCTTACCCTGTTCAATATTTGATATAAGATATAATCTGGTTTTAAGGATGATATCATCAAAAACCTCTCTCATATCACCCTTTTGCTCTCTTTTTATTGTTATTCTGAAATTCAAGAAATTTCCGGAGATAAGCGGCACACAGAAATATTCAAAAATATCCCTCCCCTCTACATACCGAAAGTGGTCGTAAAACTCTGTTATTCTGGTTGAGTAGTTACATACACCACTCTCCATGTCGAGGAGAATATCTGTGTCGTCAGGAGCAGATATCTCTAAATCATAGATGTAGTACTCATCCGAGAATGATTCGTCAAGAGTGCACTTTGCCTCTATCACAGAGTTTACAATCCTGTATTCAAATACAATCCTGTTCTCGCCGCTCTTTATTATCCTGTCGACTTCATCTGCAAACATATGCAGATCCCGATTTTTCATCTTTACAATATCCATAATGTTTTTTGACTCAGTTGTTCTTATAATAGAGCAGAAACGATACTCCCCCGGGTACAATCTTACCCTTCTATCTGTCAGAATAGTGGTGCTATCCTCTTTAAGGAGACATCCGTACGTTCCGTTTTCATCACTTAGCCCGGTATTATCTCTGTAGAGGATTGCTCCGTTCATCTCACCTCTTACGGCAGAGCCCCTCTTGTTGTAAAAGAGCACCTTGTACTTTCCATAATCGGGACAATTTGTGTATATCTCCTTGACACAAGAGGTCACAATTGCAAGCAGCAGCAGAGCAGATATCAGTTGGACTCTTTTCATTTATAGTAAGTTTTTAAGGAATTATTCTTGAGTATGTTATAATATTATCAACTACTCTCCAAGGAGTTATATGGTAGGAGAGGATCACCTCTTTATTGCCGATTATCTCCATCTCTATACTATAGGAGTTACCCGGTTCGAAATTGATATTAAGTTCACAACCGAATCTTTTATTATTGAGTTGCTCACCGTTTATCTCTCCGCTTATCACTGTCTCTACTCTGTGAGTTGTTTGCGAAGGGACTATTATAAAGCTTCTTGTATCTCCGCTACCCTCAATTTGTGAGAGATTTCCTGCTGTTAAAGCCGGAGTGATTGTACCATCGCTAAGATTAATAGAGCTGTTGCTTACATTTGGGAGGGTGAAGCTTATACTGTTTACGGTAATGTTTTTATATGAGCTATCCGGAATAACTCTCAATATTACTCTGCAGGAGAGGCGTTTGTAATGAAAATCTATGACCTTGTCTGCATCAACCACAACCTCTTTTCGGGATGCCCATAAATACTCGATAAAGTTCTCAGTTTGTGCAGATAGACCGTTGTTAAATACTATTGACGGCAAACTAACGCTGTTGTATGATATTGAGTAGATATCATATACTCCTCTTGTAAGATAGACCCCGTCATTATATTGGAGTACTCCTCCAACCGCTGCCGTGGCATAGATTGGAGTACCACCTCTGAATCCGGTAAGAGCTCCCGACGGGAAGATTATTACCGAGGCAACACTCCCCTGTGTAAAGGGTGCTTTGGAGAGAGGAGTTACAGATTTGCCCTCTCTGCCGGCGGTAAAGCCGATACGGTAAAGAGTGGTGTTACTCTCTGTAATATGCTCACAGGATAGAGATAGGAGCAGGGCAAAAATGTAGAGTGATCTTTTCATAAACAGTCTTAACTTTCGAGATCAAAGCTATAACTGTAATTTTAACTACAAAATACTGAAAATCTGTTTTATATAATACTAAAAAAAGATTATATGATAAAAATTGAGACACCGTTAAGCGAAAAAGTTTTAAGCAG
>CAZCXB010000205.1:0-3352 GCA_964502485.1 uncultured Muribaculaceae bacterium
ATTATAATCAAATTGTAGATACTATTTCTCCTCTGAAATTATTTCGTTCATCTCTTTATACTCAAATTTGAATTAACAATTAGGGTCAGACCCCAATTGTCGGGATAACCGGACAATTGGGGTCAGACCCCGAGCGAAATGAAAAAACTTTAACTTTAATTGCTTATTTTAAATTATGAAAAGTTCACGAAATCACATCAGATCTACCCTGGGTATTTTATTTATCTGGGTGTTGCTTTTTACGGGGAGCTCCTGTGAGAAGAACGAGATTTACTATGAGGAGACAGCGGGAATTCTATCATTAAGGTATCAGTTGCCTGACGGAAGGGTTTTTGACTGTGTTGTAGATCAGCAGCAGTTAGTAATATCTAACAGTATGGACAGTTTGCTATATGGCACATCCTCTGCTGTTTTGCAAAAGATCAGACCGGTATTTACTACAACCTTAGGTGCTAAGGTGTTCGTAAACGGTACTGAGATTAAGAGCGGAGAGAGTGAAATCAATCTCAATGCTCCTCTAAAAATTGAGAGTAGATACAATAATGCAAGCAGAGATTACAATGCAGTTGTATATGTAGAGAAGAGGGATCACAGTGAGACATCGGGTGCAAAGATAAACACCGATACAAGATTGACCGGTCTCCCATCGTTTAACTCATACAGTGCTGCCTATTTTAATAATAAGCTCTACATTCTGGGAGCCTACTTTCCCAATGGTACCGCAACTACCGGTACTGCATACTATGAGTTGTACAGTTCGGAGGATGGTGGTAAATGGACAAAGGTAAATACCAATCCAAATGTAATTGGAGGATTTGGAGCAGAACTCCTTGTTTATAATGGTAAGATGTATGCCATAGGAGGGGGAAGGCTCTGGGGTAATGACGTAAACGGCAAAGCAAGAGAGAGTTCGGTGCTTTGGAGAATCATGTCAACAACAGATGGAACAGAGTGGACAGACCTTACACCGGGACAGGTTAATGCACCTCCGGGAAGAATGTTCCCACAGGTAGTTGTTCATAACGGAAAGATTGTTCTGAGAAGAGGGAAGATATTTGGATTTGGTATGGTGCAGAATTCTAATCATACTGATACTTATCAAACAACAGATGGAACTGTATGGACAAGAGTTGCAGCAAACCCCGTTACAAGTACAAGCAGGACAGATGATGCAATGTACTCCTTTAACAACAAACTATTCATAGCAGGAGGTTATGTTAACTGGTTAGGAGCAACAAACCTAAGAGGCGATATCTGGTCATCATCTGACAATGGTACAACCTGGCAACAGGAGACAGCCGCATCAGGGACAGACCTTGTAAGATATGGACACAAAGTAGTTACATACGGAGGTAAGCTATATATGATTGGTGGCGAGACAATGGAGGGTGCTCAAAGGGTAGGTGTAAACTCAGTATTACACTCTACAAACGGTGTTAATTGGACGCCGCTTAGCCAGAATCTACAACTCCCGGTTGCCTATACAACAAGAATCTATCCGAATGTTTTTATGGGACAAGACGATCTTATATGGATCATTGGAGGTTTTGCAAATTCGCTTGGAAACTATTCCGTTAACGGGCTGGCAATGACAACAAAATTTGATGTCTGGACCAAAAGACTTAAATAATTAAGAAAAATTAAAAGATATATATATGAAAAATATAATACTAATTATCTTTTTAGTAACTCTCACCACATTAACTTTTGCTCAGGATAGAATAAAAGTTTCGGGGAGCGTAAAAGATACAGAAGGGAACCCACTACCCGGGACTTATGTCATTGTAAAGAGCACAAACAGAGTAGTAGATACAGATATTTCGGGAAGCTTTACAATAGAGGTAAACAGAGGAGCTACACTTCAGTTTGTCCTGATAGGTTTTGCCCCACAAGAGAGAGTGATACAAGACGCACAAAACTTAAACATTACCCTCACAACAGATATGATGAGACTCAGAGAGTCAGTAGTAACCGGCTACTCAAAGCAAGAGAGAAGAGACATAACCGGATCTGTCGCAACTGTAAGACCTCCCGATTTCAGATCGGCACTCTCAGTGGACAAACTGTTGGCAGGACAGGCAGCAGGGGTCTATATGTCAACATCTTCCGGAGCACTTGGAGCAGCCAATGTTCTAATGATAAGAGGTATCAGCTCAATAATGGGAGATAATAACCCACTATATGTAGTTGATGGAGTACCAATCTATGGAACAAACAGAGGCGAAAACTCAACATCAACATCAGGAGGATCTATACCTGCCTACTCTTTTGGAGGAACAAATGTTTCGAGCTCAATCACCAACAATCCTGACCTAAACTACAGTTTTGAGAAGAATCCGCTAACATCCCTTAATCCAGACGATATTGAATCTATAGAGATCCTTAAAGATGCTTTTGCAACAGCAATATACGGCTCACGGGGATCTGCCGGAGTTATACTGATTACAACAAAAAAGGGGTCAAGAGATAGAACCAAGATAGACTTAACTTACAGTATGTCATTGGAAAACCCATTAGGAAAACTTAAACTCTTAAATGGAGAGCAGTATAACATGATATATTCGATGTACTATCCCAACAGCCCATTTATATCCGAACACAACACAGACTGGATTGACCAGGTAACCAGACAAGCAGTAAGCAACAACTTATCTGCATCGGTCTCCGGAGGAACAGAGAAGACAAACTATTTTGTAAGCACATCTCTCAGCTCCAATCAATCGTACATAATCAACAACGACCTTAAGAGATACTCTGCAAGGGTAAATCTCGACTCTAAACTAAACTCCATAACCACAATCGGGACAAACATCTCCCTATCTCAAGTCTTCAATAACGCCATAGCAGCACCTACTGTTTATGCCTTAGCAGCAAGGAAAGCCCCTAATCTCCCAGTCTTTAATGAAGATGGAAAATATTTCTATGGACAGGGGTCAAACCCTTATGGCTATACCGAAGCTTACAACCCTGTTGCTACAGCACTTCTAAATAAAGAGGGCTCTCTCGATAATAGAGTTACTGGTAATATCTATCTTGAAGTACGTCCAACCAGCTGGTTATCATTTAAAACAGATCTTGGTACAGATATGTACAACACAAAAAGCTCTGTTAGAAAGGCAGATGTCCCCCTCACTGATGTTGTTTCAAAAAACCAGGCATCAGAGACAATTAGGATGAGTACAAAATTTGTTATAAACAACACCCTCAATATAACTAAGGAGTACAAAAAACACTTTATACAGGGAATAATTGGACAGAGTTATGAAACATCAACCGTATATTCAAATTCGGTTACAGGCAGAAACTTTTTCAGTCCATATCTTATAGGAGTGGGCGCGGCACAAACCAAAAC
>CAZCXB010000206.1:0-3326 GCA_964502485.1 uncultured Muribaculaceae bacterium
AAATTATAGAACACCCTATCCTTCCGATCCCTGCGGATGATAGCACAGAGTTTCTTTTTGAGGGGAAAAAAGTTACCGGTCAGAGAGGTTTTACCATTGCAGCAGCTCTACACCAATCCGGACTTGTGGTTCATAAACATAGTCTTGAAAACCGTGAGCGTACAATGGAGTGCGGAATTGGAAAGTGCGGGGCGTGTGAGATGCTTGTAGATGGCAAGATCAGAAGGATATGTATTACACTTGCCGATGGTGTAAAGAGTGTGGAGAGGATAGATGAATCATATCTGCCTCAGGAGGATAAGGGGAGTGAAGAGAGTATAAAGGTATATAAAACAACAGTTGCAATAATCGGGGCAGGGCCTGCCGGTCTTGCGGTAAGGGAGGAGCTCAATAAGGCCGGAGTGAGAAACCTTGTGATTGACAACAACAGCAAAATTGGTGGTCAGTTTCTTATGCAGACACACCAGTTCTTCTTTTTTGAGAAGGAGAAGCGCTTTGGTGGAATGAGAGGATTTGATATTGCAAACACCCTTGCAGGAGAGGATCTCAGTGGAATACTCCTTGACTCGGTTGTATGGGAGGTTCTTGAGGGTAAACGATTGGTGATAAAAAACATAGTCAAGCAGAATATCTTCTATGTAGATGCAGAGCATCTGGTAATAGCAACAGGGGCTGTGCCGTTTATGCCTGCATTCAAAAACGACGACCTGCCGGGTGTATATACCGCTGCTGTGGTTCAGAGGATGATGAATAACGAGCTTACACTTCTGGGTAAGAATATACTCACTGTAGGAGCGGGAAATATCGGGTATCTCACCTCATACCAGGCAATGCAGGCAGGAGCAACAGTAAAGGCAATCATCGAAGCTATGCCCAAAGAGGGTGGATTCCCTGTTCAGGCCAATAGGGTACGCCGTCTGGGAATACCTGTTCTGACATCACATATTCTTCTTGAAGCAATTCCAAATGAGACACACACAGGTGTTACCGGAGCAATAATAGCTGAGTGCGAAAACTTTAAGCCGATACCGGGAACAGAGAAGAGGATAGAGGGGATTGACTGTATAAATATCTGCACCGGACTTATCCCTGATAATCAACTATTCCGTAAAGGGACAGAGGTTTTCGGGCGCAACTGTCACGGAGTGGGTGACTCTGTAAAAATCGGTGAAGGGACCTCTGCAGTACTTCGTGGAAAGCAGTGTGCCTTTGAGATAATGCAGGATTTGGGCAAAAAATTCAATTACGACGACTATCTATCTGTCTCTAAAGAGTATATAGATTCGCAGCAACATCCGGTACGAATACTTGACTCCCCGTCGCTCCCAAGTAGTGAGCGGATGTGGTCAAGGGGCTTTGTTCAGATAGATTGCCTCTACGGTTTTGCCTGCAATCCGTGTGCATTTGCATGTAAGTTCGGAGCAATTGTCAAAACATCTACATCTACAGTGCCACAGATAGATTTTGACAAGTGTACAGGCTGTATGGCATGTGTTTACCAATGTCCCGGACTTGCCATTTTCGGTTACAATCTAAAGAGAAATCTGCTCTACCTCCCTATCGAGTATAAGGCCCGGGAGGGGAGCGAAGTCTATCTGGTAAACAACAATGGAGAGATTGTGGGAGAGGGTGTAATTGAGAAGATTACAAACAACAGTAACAAGACCAACAGTGCCAGGGTTAAGGCATTAAACATAGAGGGGGAGCAGCTTCTTACGGCAAGAGGATTTATAGTAAAGGATCAATATCCCGAAAAGCTTACACTTATTCCACTGGAAGAGAAACCCGAGTCAAAAACCTATGTATGTCACTGCGAAGACATTACTGTAGATAAACTCCTCTCAGTTATTGGAGATCGCAAAGTAATATCATCTGACGAGCTCAAACACATATCACGAATAGGTATGGGAGCATGCCGCGGGAGCCGTTGTGTTCCAAGAGCACGCCTGCTCCTGAGACCTTACGGAGTAGAGGTTTGCGGAGAGCCTACACCTCGCGGACCAATGTCAAATCTTGTCACCCTTGGGGATATGGCAGGCACAGATCGTAAAGAGGAGATAGTTCTTCCCCACCATACCGGTGGTAGAGAGGGCAGTGGTGTTAAGAGAGTTCCTGCAATAATTGCAGGTGGAGGGGTTGCGGGATCCTCCCTTTTCCGCTTTATGTCTGAGAGGGGCTTTAAGCCTCTGCTGATAAATGACGGATTGGGAGGCTCCTGGAGAAATATTGCAGGTGGCAGACCCGCATTCTCACTTCCGGCTCTTGCAGATATTGCAAAGCAGAATCTTGAGATCTTCCGCGATCTGCAAAAGAGACACAACATCGATTTCCGCCTTATCAGATATGTAAGCTTTGCCCACGACAGACAGACCTACGAATCTCTTGAGGCCTCAAAGGGTTGGTCAGATGCATATATGGTTGAGAGAAAGGATTTCCGTAAAGAGATTTCGGAGCACTTTAACCCTTCACTCGATATATACAGCCATGCACTAATCACAAATGAGTGCTGGCAGGCAAACCCCGGCCACACAATTGATGTGATTCGCGAAATAGGACGGGAGAACGGAGGGGTAATAATGGAGAACACACGAGTTTGCGAAGTCTATAAAACCGGAAAGAGCTACAGGGTCATTGTTCAGGGCTCCGATAAGGAGTTTGTAGAGTATGATACAGATATATTTATAAATGCTCTCGGTGCAGAGGCAGGAATATTTGCAAAGAAACTTGGTTTAGAGACAGGTCTATATCCTGTTAAACACCAAGCATTTATAACAAAAAGACTCCCTCTTCTCGGTAAAGATGGCGCCAATCTCGATATGCTGATTGACAGAAGAAAATATAAGGGCTTCTCTGCCGTTTACGGTCAGCAACTTGCAGAGACAGGCCAGATAATAGGATGTGCATCACCACTTAACGATGCAACTGAGACAGATAAGAATCTTAAGGTAACATCTCAGGAGTTTCTCGAAGTTGTTACAGAGATTTTCAGCAACTGGATTCCACGCCTTAGCGGAGTCGGCTTCCAGGCAGTATGGTCGGGCTACTACGTAGAGCCACGCTATATAGTAGATCCTGAACTTGGTCTCTTTATGGGGATGCGCGGGCATGGATTTATGCTCTCACAATATCTTGCTAAACTTTATGTAGATGCACTTGAGGGACGCCCTGTACCCGATTACTTCTCACAACTGAGTTTAAAGGGCTCCGGACTTAGCGAACAGGCTTTCAAATAGGGGTAAATTTTCATGGGGCCTTATCTCCGAGAGATAAGACCCCATTACTTAACCTAAACTTAAACTATGAAAAACTTCATCTTAATAATTAAC
>CAZCXB010000207.1:0-3301 GCA_964502485.1 uncultured Muribaculaceae bacterium
ATATATAAGATTCGTTCTCAAACTCGCTGAGAAGTATTTATTTATCTTTGAATCGATAAACAAATCCCACTGCACTTTAATATTCTTGGGTTTATTGAGATAGTCGGAAAAGAGGTTTAGAGTAGAAGTGATGTTAAGATTTTTTGAAATCTGCTGTTTATAATCAAATTTAAGCTGTGCTCCCAGCTCAAGTTTTGCAGATTGGTCAATCTTATTACCGTATCTTACCCTAAGCTCTCTCTTCTCTACAATCACGAGGTTTCCGGTGAGAGGTGAGAAGTTTATTGATAGAGGCTTTATAGGTTTGTAATCCATACCCACACCGAGTGAAAAATATGCAGGGGCAAAGGGACCTGAGAGCAGAACCGGCTCCTTATTGGCCGGATAGTTGTATCCATTTGTCATCTGCGTCCTGAAATTGAAAGAGGCTGCAGCAAAAAACTCATTGAATGCCCTGTATCCCAACTTGCTGTCAAAAATAAACTTATCGTCACTTTTCCTGTATCTGTCTCCGAATGATTGAATAAAACCGTATCCTATCTGTAGCCTGTTCTCCCAGAACATATCCTTCTTAACAGTGTAGTTACGGTAGATATTCACAAATGCATTCATCGCAATATTGTCATACCCTCCTGATGCCCAGTTTGTAAGTGAAAGCTGAGAAAATCCCAATTGAAGAAGGGTACCTCCCTTCCATCTGCTTGGCGGTGGTGGAGGCGGCGTAAGAACAGGAAGTGTAAACCTTGATGCAATAATAACGCTAAGCTCATGTCCGACGCTCAACTCCTTTTTCTCTTTTTGTACCTCCTGAGCTACTGATTTGTTCTCATGTGCAAAGGAGATAAAAGATATAGCGGAAAAAAATGCAGTAAAAAATAAAGACCTTATTAGCATCAAATAAAAAATATTAATAGTTTAGCTATTTAGAACATCATCTGAGTTAAATCTAAACCCCATTCTTTTGCCTGTCTGGAGCTTGGCACTCTCTATCTTATCGTTTATCTGCTCGACACTTGCAACCTTTACAAGATCGAAAGGAGGTACAAGCAGATCAAAAGAGAGTGTGTAGAGAATTGCACTCTCTACAATTCCCACAAGCTCTTCCCGTTGAAGGAGCCTGCTCCCGAAGGTTGCAACAGAGCTGTCCTGCTGTCTTTTACCCTCAACCAGATAGTGCTTATTCCTGTTTACAAAGATTCTGGCAACAAGGTAGCCCAGGTCGTCCGGTCTGTTGTACTTTATAGAGTCAGACAAGAAGTTGTAAACACTTATAATTCCGCAGAAACCATTTGCTGAATCCTCCTTGATATAGCTATTCTTCCAGGCAGGGTGCTCTCTGTCAAACTGGAATATATCTGAGTGCATACTAAAGATAAGGACATCATCGGCAAACTTCAGTTCAGCCTCAAATTTCCCCCTGTCGCGATACTCCAGGCGGATTCTTCTCTCATTACTGTCCAACAGATCGTTAAGATCGTTACTCATCTCATTCAGAATCTCCTTCAACTGGTTGAAGACCTCCATAGTATTGTTGAATACGATGAGTTTGGTCTGTGATTTATTGTTAAAACCTGAAAGGATCTCCTTTTGTCTGGACGGTAAATCTGCTGACATCTGATTGATATTTAATAGTTGTTATTTAAAAAGGTTGCGGTAAAAATAGAAAAATTAATATGCTCTTGCAAAAAATACTCTACCTTTTGATGGTTTTCCGCTATAAATGCATACCCCCTCCTCTTCGCGAGTATCTTCTACAGAGATGCAACGTATTGTTGCCTTTGTCTCCTCCTTTATTTTAGCCTCAGTTTCTGCTGTTCCATCCCAGTGACACAGCAAGAATCCACCCTCTTCAATCTTCTCCTTGAAGGTAGAATAGTCATTAACCTCGTGCGTATTTCTTACTCTAAAATCAAGTGCTTTGTCGTATATATTCTGCTGAATAGTATCCATAAGCGAAACGATATAGTCGTGAGAACCGACAATATCTCTCGACTCTTTTGTAAGTGTATCTCTGCGGGCTATCTCAACAGTACCGTTCGAAAGATCTCTCGGCCCCATTGCAACTCTAACAGGTACCCCTTTAAGTTCCCACTCTGCAAACTTAAATCCGGAGCGGAGATTATCCCTGTCATCAATCTTAACGGTAAGGCCCATCTTCTCAAGGGCTCTTTTCATCTCATCCATCTTGCTAAGAATCTCTTGATGCTCCTGCTCCGTCTTGAAGATTGGCACCATTACTACATGTATTGGTGCAAGTTTTGGAGGGAGAACCAGCCCGTTATTGTCGCTGTGAGCCATAACAAGAGCTCCCATAAGTCTTGTTGAGACTCCCCATGAAGTAGCCCATACATACTCCAGAGTACCCTCTTTGTTTGCAAACTGCACATCAAATGCCTTGGCAAAATTTTGACCGAGAAAATGTGATGTTCCCGCCTGCAGGGCCTTTCCATCCTGCATAAGTGCCTCTATACACAATGTCTCGAGAGCTCCGGCAAATCTCTCACTCGCACTTTTCTTTCCCACTAATACAGGGAGAGCCATATGCTCTCTTGCAAATTTTGCATATACCTGTACCATTCTCTCTGTCTCTTCAATTGCCTCCTGGCTGGTAGAGTGTGCCGTATGTCCCTCCTGCCACAGAAACTCCGCCGTCCTTAGAAAAAGGCGTGTCCTCATCTCCCATCTTACAACATTGGCCCACTGATTTACAAGTATCGGAAGATCTCTGTATGACTTAATCCAATTCTTATAGGTGCTCCATATAATTGTCTCCGAAGTGGGTCTTACAATCAACTCCTCCTCCAGCTTTGCATCGGGATCAACAACCACTCCAGGCCCGTTCGGGTTTGCCATAAGCCGGTGGTGAGTAACAACGGCACACTCCTTTGCGAAACCCTCTACATGTTCTGCCTCCTTGCTGAGAAAGGATTTAGGTATAAAGAGGGGGAAGTAGGCATTTACGTGACCGGTCTCCTTGAACATCTTGTCTAACTGTGCCTGCATCTTTTCCCATATAGCATATCCGTAGGGTTTTATAACCATACAACCCCTTACTGCAGAGTTCTCTGCCAAATCTGCCTTTACCACCAGATTGTTGTACCACAACGAATAGTTCTCCTCTCTGTCTGCAATCTCTTTTGCCATTATCTTGATATTTATATTATAATAAGTATATTTTATTGTGTAAATGGTACGATTTTTGAGTAGTTTTGTAATAAAGGCACAAAAGTACAAAATAATTTAAACACACAGGAGGTGCAAGATGAAAAACACAATTACAATTATTGTTCCTATAATACTG
>CAZCXB010000208.1:0-3282 GCA_964502485.1 uncultured Muribaculaceae bacterium
TTATAAGAAGGAAGATATTCCGGGAAATGCCGGATCTTAAATTAAGTGAAAAATTTCATCTCAGATATTTCACACTTCATATAGAGATGATCTCCGATACAGCAGAGAAGGTTGCTGACCTTCTCTCGATAATGGCAATTAAAAGAGTTGTCTGACGATGTTGATACTTCTTTTTATTTCAGGTGGACTGTTTCTGGGTTGGTCTCTGGGGGCCAATGATGCTGCCAATATATTTGGAACGGCTGTTGGCTCCCGGATGATCAAGTTCTCCAAAGCTGCATTGATTGCTGCAATTTTTGTAATATTAGGCTCGTTTTTACAAGGTTCAGGAACAACAAACACTTTATCACAACTTGGTTCTGTAGATGCAATAGGAGGGGCTTTTACTGTTGCGCTATGTTCAGCTATTGTTGTCGCTCTAATGACACGCTTTAAACTCCCCGTCTCCACCGGGCAGGCAATTGTAGGGGCGATTATGGGCTGGTGTTATTTTACGTCAAATCCGGTAGATTATAAGGTACTTACCACAATAGTGGGTAGCTGGATCAGCGGACCTATACTCGGAGCTCTCTTCTCTGCACTACTTTATATGCTTCTAAGAAGCTATATAAGAAAGAGTAGGATCCACCTTCTTAAGCTCGATTCGTTAATAAGGTATGGTCTTATTGTGGCCGGAGCATTTGGAGCGTACAGTCTTGGAGCTAATAACATAGCAAATGTAATGGGCGTGTTTGTAAACAACGTCTCTTTCAGTATTAATATAGGCACCTTAGAGATAGAGTCTATCTCACTCCTGTTTTTATTGGGAGGAGTCTCTATTGCAATAGGGATTGTTACCTACAGTAAAAAGGTTATGGAGACAATAGGGACAGGAATTCTGGCCATGACTCCGGAGAGTGCCATTGTTGTCGTTCTTGCGCAAGCACTTGTCCTCTTTATCTTCTCATCTACCTCCCTCTCAAATCTTGTCCAGAGTATCGGCTTGCCGGCGATTCCCCTTGTTCCGGTATCGAGTACACAGGTTGTAGTGGGATCTGTTATCGGAATAGGTATGGTTAAGGGGGTTCAGGAGATTAAGTTTAAGATGATCAGGAATATAGTTGCCGGTTGGATTTTAACTCCTATCCTATCCGGGATAACAACTTTTTTTGCTCTCTTCTTTGTTCAGAGCGTCTTCGGAATTACTGTGACTAATAGTATAATTGATAACGGAGCATCACAAACGGCTGCAGTGAGGGAGTCAATTATCAATATACCTGTTGAGATGGTTAACAACCTGACTGTAATACTACTGTTTCTACTGTTGGTATTGACTGTAATACTCTATTTCCGTTATCAGAGAAACAGACTTAAACTGCAAGAGAATGAGAAGAGATGGACAGAGATGGTTAACTATACAGATATTCGAAAATCTCTCAATGATATAGAGGTGAGCACTATTCAGATGGAGAATGACACTCTTGTAACACGACTGGAGGAGAGAAAACGAGACCTGATTACATACTCACTCAGTATAGGAGAGCAGCGACAGTTGTTAAGTTCAATCTGCACAAATCTATATTCCGCTGTTACAGAACAGGATATTAAGCAGAAGAATGATATCCTGCAAACAGAGATCAGGAGAATTAAACAGAAGATGAGTTTCACAAACGAAGTGGAAAGAATCTACTCAGAGGCAGAGCAGGTCTATGCCGACTTCTCCAACCGGGTAGTTCAGTTATTTCCGAATCTTACTGTCCACGACCGAAGATTGATGGTATTGCTAAGGATTGGTTTCTCCTCAAAGGAGATTGCACCAATATTGAACATCTCTGCTAAGAGTGTAGAGATTAGCAGATATCGGTTAAGGAAAAAACTTAATTTAGCTCAGGATGAGAATCTTGCAGAGTTTATAAAATCTATGTAACACTTTTAAATATAACAAAATGAAGAAATTACTATTTACTTTAACATTGTTGCTCCTATTTGGAGCGGTTAATGCTCAGGAACCTCCCAAGGGAGAGCTGCTTTATGACCAGTATGGCAAGCTGATTAAAGAGAGAAAATCTCTTGAGGCAGAGGCACGTAACGGTATTCTAGTATTTGAGTCTAAAAACCAGGACTACAAATTATGGTTTGACATAAGGGTACAGGCAGATGCACAGATATTCTCCAAGGAGACCCTTAACGAGATTGGTGACGGTGCAAAGATCAGAAGAGCTAGGTTTGCTGCAAAAGCTAATCTAAGTAAGAATATTATGGCAGAGCTTGATCTGAATTTTGCTAATGGAATTCTGGAGCTGAACGACGCTTATATTCAGTACGATTTTCTAAACGGACTATCTACAAGGGTGGGTAACTTCAAAGAGGGATTCTCAATGACTCAAACCACAACATCGAGATATACAAAGTTTCTGGAGAGATCTTTGGTTGTGGGTTCATTTGCCCCTTCAAGACATATCGGATGGGAGACATCTTACAGCGGAAAGAAATTTCTTGCTATAGGTGGTATCTTCTTCCAGGAGATAGAGGATGCAGAGAAGGCTATCTATACAGAGGACAACAACAAGGATTTCGGAAGGGATGAGGGTATCTCACTAACCGGAAAGTTCGTTTACCAGCCCTTTAACCACAAAACAGACTATGGTGTTCACCTTGGTTTTGCATACTCTTACAGAACTCCAAAGACCAGTGTAGCACCCGGCGAGTGGGGTATGGCAAGATATAGTGCACGCTCTTTAAGTAATATAAACCGTAAAAAGTACTTAGATACAGATTTGATTGCTCATATGGATTACGAGAGCTTCAGAAACATTGAGCTTGCACTTTACTATAAGGGGTTAATGGTTCAGAGTGAAATCATGAACAATAGCCTTATAAGAAAAAACAATCTGGAGAGACTCAATTTTGGAGGATTCCATATAGAGGCAGCATATCTTCTTTTTGGAGGGAAGCAGTTTTACAACAGATATGAGGGTGAATTCTCCCAGCCAAACTTTAAACGTAAATGGGGTGACGTTGAGCTCGCCTTCCGTTACGATTTTGTAGATCTTAACGATAAAGATATTTACGGTGGCTCGGCAGAGGGGATAACAGCAGGACTAAACTTCTATACAGGTTATAACTTCAAGTTTCAGATTAACTACAGTTATGTAAATCACGACAGGTATGCAAACGGAAAGGGGAAACTCTTTGTTGGTAAAGATGTTGAGGGTAACCTTACAAAAGACCCTACCAAGGTTGCAACGGCTGCAGGTAAAGCGGGTGACGATTACGGAATGTTGGGTGTAAGATTCCAGATAG
>CAZCXB010000209.1:0-3264 GCA_964502485.1 uncultured Muribaculaceae bacterium
TATCCGGGGGTAGTAGCTTTATTAAAACAGTTACCCAATCTGCAAAGATAAAAAAAATGAAAGAAAGATTTACATTTGCAAACGGAACATTACTTAAGATAAAGTGAATACTTTAAAAAGAGAGACAATTATCAGTGCAGATGGCTCTTCTACCATTATGCTTACAGAGTTAAATGAGAGCTACCACTCTGTTAATGGTGCTCTTGCAGAGAGCAGGCATATATTTATCGAAAACGGATTAAATCCAATTATCAAAAGAGAGAGCTCATTAAACACTCTTGACAGGAGTAATATATCCATTCTTGAAGCAGGATTTGGCACGGGTTTAAATTGCTTATTAACTATAATAGAGGCTCTTAAGCATCCAAAAATTATGTTCCATTACACTGCAATTGAGCTATATCCTATAACCGAACAAGAGTTGAGTACTCTTAACTATGTAAGTGTTATAGGAGAGGAGTATCTCTCTCTCTTTAGCATAATTCATAAAAGGCCATGGGGAGAGACAACGGAAATATTGCCAAACTTCACTCTATGTAAGCAGAAAAGTGATATTGGAGAGCTTAAAAATCCTGATCTTGGAACAAATCCTGATGTTGTTTACTTTGATGCTTTCTCTCCAAACATTCAGCCGGAGTTGTGGAGCAGAGAGATCTTCTCCGGTATCTATGGCATAATGAACCCGGAATCGGTGCTTGTCACCTACTCATCAAGAGGTACGGTAAAGAGTGCACTTAGGGAGTCGGGGTTCCACGTAAAAAGGGTGAAGGGACCTGCCGGAAAGAGGCATATTACTGTAGCCTTAAAGAGTTAGCTTCTACTTCTTCTCTACAAGCTCTACTCTATACATCTTTGGCCAGTACTTTCCTGTAAGATAGATTGAATTGTCAACAGGGTTGAAGGCAATTCCATTTAATACATCTGTGCTTGAGGTTCGGAAAGATTTAGGCAGCAGCCCGCGACAATCAACTGTTGCCTTTACAACTCCTGTTTTTGGATTAATAATCATTATATTATCACTACCATAAACATTTGCCCATACATCTCCATTTATATACTCAAGTTCATTAAGCTCCGGAACGCTTTTCCCATTGAGTTTAACCTCTACTTTGGAGATCTCCCGGAATGTTTCCGGATCGTGAAAATAGAGGAATGATGAGCCATCACTTAAAATCAGATGTTTTCCATCGGTTGTAAGACCCCAGCCCTCTCTTGGATTAAAGAGTGTTCCAAGCTGTCTGAATGTATTTATATCATAGACCAAAACCTCTCTCTCCATCCATGTTAGAAGGTATAGTCGGTCATTGTAAACTACAGCACCCTCTCCAAAGTATTTAGGTGCAAGATTGAAACTCCTTATTGTGGTTCCTCTTTTTAGATCAACTTCACGGAAAAAGGATTTTCCGTACTGCCCGGAGCTCTCATAAAGCCTCCCTTTATGAAAGAAGAGACCTTGTGTATAGGCATTTATATCATGATTAATAACTTCAAGAACCTTAAGCGAATAATTTTTGGCTTTAGGTGTTTGGGCATCAGATCTGATAATGCCGGAGAACATTATAAGTAGTGCCATAATCATTAGAGCCGGGGGTTTCATTGTTCTACTCTCTCTTTTTGTGCAGAATAGCTGCATTTACCAGTGATACAAATAGTGGATGTGGCTGTTCCGGAGTGCTTTTAAGTTCCGGATGAAATTGAACACCAATAAAGAACGGATGTTCAGGAATCTCCACAATCTCTACAAGACCTGTTTCGGGATTTTTACCGCTTGGTATAAGCCCCTCTTTTGCAAACGATTCTACAAATATATTATTCATCTCGTACCTATGTCTGTGTCTTTCTGATATCTCACTTTTTCCGTATATCTTGCTTGCAAGGGTTCCCGGTTCAATCTTACACACATATGCCCCTAATCTCATGGTTCCTCCCTTGGTTGTAAGGGATTTCTGATCTTCCATAAGGTCTATTACCGGATTCTTTGCATTGGTTTTAATCTCGGTAGTCATTGCATCTTCAAGATGTAAAACGTTCCTCGCATACTCTACTACTGCCATTTGCATGCCAAGACAAATTCCAAGAAAAGGAATTTTGTTCTCTCTTGCATATCTGACTGCTGTTATCTTGCCCTCTATTCCTCTCTCTCCGAAACCCGGAGCAACAAGAACTCCATCCATACCCGATAGATGATGGGCGACATTACTCTCCGTAATATGCTCACTATGTATTGAGTGCACATTAACCTTACACTCATTTTCGGCACCTGCATGGATAAAAGATTCAAGAATAGACTTATATGCATCCTGCAACTCTACATACTTTCCTACCAGAGCAATATTGACCTCCTCATGTGGATTGAATAGTCTCTCTAGAAATGAGGTCCATTTGGTCAAGTCCGGAACATTAGTGATTGCAGGCAGTTGAAATTTCTTGAGAACAAGTTCGTCCAGCTTCTCCTTTACCATCAAAAGAGGAACTTCATAGATACTCTTTGCGTCTATAGACTCAATTACCGCATTCGGGCGTACGTTACAGAACAGGGCAATTTTTCTTCTTATCTCTGCAGATATTGAGTGCTCTGTTCTGCAGACAAGAACATCTGCATGAACACCATTTTGCTGTAACATTCTCACAGAGTGTTGTGTCGGCTTTGTTTTCAGCTCCTTGGCAGCGCTCAGATATGGGACCAGGGTTAGATGAATTACCAGACAATCTTCATCGGGCAACTCCCACTGCAGCTGACGTACAGCCTCCACAAACGGAAGCGACTCTATATCACCTACTGTTCCTCCCAGTTCGGTTATAATAACATCATATTTCCCGGTTTTTCCCAAGTGGAGCATTCGTCTCTTTATCTCATCAGTGATATGAGGTACCACCTGTACGGTTTTTCCAAGATATGCACCCTCTCTCTCCTTATCAATCACACTTCTGTAGATTCTTCCGGTTGTAACGTTATTAGCCTTGCTTGTATGAACATTGAGAAACCTTTCATAGTGACCAAGATCAAGATCGGTCTCTGCTCCATCTTCTGTCACATAACACTCCCCATGTTCATAGGGGTTAAGGGTGCCCGGATCTACATTAATATAGGGGTCAAACTTTTGAATTGTAACAGAGAGTCCTCTGGCCTGAAGCAGTTTAGCAAGCGAAGCAGAAATAATGCCCTTTCCCAGGGAAGAGGTTACTCCTCCCAAAACAAATACATATTTGGTACTCATAAAAAAAAATAATATGGATTGTAATACAGGGATACAAAGATAGTAC
>CAZCXB010000210.1:0-3220 GCA_964502485.1 uncultured Muribaculaceae bacterium
TATCTATCCTGTTCAAATTGCCCGTTTGGAGGAGGCTCTTTATGATTTGTCTTAGCATTGGTGCATCTGGTTTAACCAAGGTGACCGAAGCACTATCAAAAACTCAGTTAGCCGAGATTAGACTCGATCTGAACAACTTAACCAGAGAGGAGACAGTAGTTGTTTTCCGCTCTAAGAAGGATCTGATTGCGACTTGCCGCACTTATGAGCTCTCTCACGAAGAGAGCAAGAAGCGTTTGATGTGGGCAATTCTTGGCACAAGGACTCGGAAGTCAACCGGGAAGAGGTATATTGACCTTGACTACGATTCTCCTGAAGGTTACAGAGAGGAGATTATCAGCGCTGCCCGTAACAGGGGATTCTCAATTATTCTCTCATACCACAACTTTAACTCCACAGAGAGTTTTGAAAGGCTTTGCGAGATATATGAAGATTCCCGTGAGAAGGGAGCTGACATTGTTAAAATAGTTACAAACTCCAAGACTATCCAGGAGTGTTCTCGATTGCTGAGTCTTTATAAGAGATATCCTATTAATACACTGGTAGCATTCTCTGTTGGTGATGAGGGTAAATTTACAAGACTTATATCCTATTTTACCGGTTCTCCATTTATCTACTGCTCTCTTGACGATAATACAAGAACTGCTCCCGGACAATTTACTATCACAGAAGCCGAGAAGCTGATCTCAAAAAAATCATACCCCCATCTAATTACAAAAAAAGTTTTACTCCCAAAGGTTGTTGCACCTGCTTCAAAGAGTCATGCCCAAAGGGCTATTCTTTCGGCAGCCTGGGCTAAAGGAAAAACAACGCTGTACGGTTATACCCCTTGTGCAGACAGTGAGGCCGCCCTTAATGTATTAAGAGCTCTTGGAGTAAAGGTAAAGCTTGAAAAGTGTAAGTTACCTAAATTCAAGATTGAGATTATTAGTCCCGGGATTGAAGAGATCTCACATAAACTTACTAAAGAGGAGATTTTTACTAAGAATATTAAACCCGTTGAGCTCAATATGGGTGAGTCCGGTCTCTTATGTCGCCTTATGATTCCTACAGTAGGCCATCTGCCCGGGAAAAGCAAAGGTGTCGACTCAATTACCATAAAGGGAGAGGGGGGACTTAATAATCGGGAGCTCTTTGTTTCAGATGAGCCCCTAAGAGAGATTGGTCTTGAGATAGAGACCAAAAACGGAAAATTACCGGCAATTATCTCAGGAACAATAAAGGGGACCTCTCTTAAAATCTCGGGGAAAGGGGGTTCACAACTGCTCTCCGGTATGCTTATGGCACTTCCTCTTTGTGATAAAAGCAGCGTAATTGAACTTTCCGAACCGACAAGTATCCCTTATATAGATCTTACTATTAAAACAATCAAGGACTTTGGAATCAACGTTACTACTCAGGACTATCGTGAGTTTCGAATTCCCGGAAAACAGAGATATAAACCCAAAAATTTCCTCCCTATTGAGGGTGACTGGAGCGGTGCCTCAATGTTACTGGTAGCCGGGGCAATAACAAACGGAATAACCATCACCAATCTTCCTATCGATTCCAAACAGGCAGATGAGAAGATTCTTGACATATTAAGAAACTGTGGTGTTGAGATTTCTATCACCGAATACCCTAAATACCTGGTTATGTGCGGAGATGTTCCATGCGTTTTTAAAGAGGAGAGTAAAAAAGAGATAATTCTCGGTTCGAAAATCGATATTATTAAACCTAAAAATCCACTACTACCATTTGAGTTTGATGCAACAAACTCTCCTGACCTCTTCCCCACTTTGGTTGTTCTTGCACTTAACTGCGAGGGTACAAGTCGTATAAAAGGGGTTCAAAGATTATCAAACAAAGAGAGCAACAGGGCAGAGAGTCTCTTCTGCGAGTTTACAAAACTTGGAGCAGTAATTGATATAGAGGGAGACTGGATGATTGTAGAGGGTGGTACTCTTCACGGAGGGTACTGCAGCTCACACAACGACCATAGAATAGCTATGTCCCTTATTACCGCTTCTCTCAAAATTAAGGAGAGAGTATTTGTTGATGACCTGAACTGTATATCAAAATCTTTCCCCGATTTTCTAAAAAACTTTAAATAACTATTAAATAAAACTGCACTCTTTTCTGCAATATCTCAATATGAATAGTTTTGGCTCAAAATTTCATGTATCGCTTTTCGGAGAGTCTCACGGCCCTGCGATTGGGTTTATTATTGACGGAGTACCCTCCGGAATTCCATTGTCTAAATGTGACTTTACAGAAGATCTTGCAAGAAGAGCAGGTGGAAAAAAGGGGGCAACCCCAAGAGTTGAACCCGATAGTCTTGAGTTTCTGTCAGGTGTTTTTAATGACCACACTACAGGATCTCCTCTTACCGTAATTGTCAGAAACACAAATACAAGGTCGGGAGATTACTTAAATTTGAAAGACATTCCAAGACCGGGACATGCAGATTTTGTATCTTTAGTTAAACACAGAGGGTTTGCCGATTCACGAGGGGGAGGACATCACTCCGGCAGGATAACTCTTGCACTTGTAATAGCCGGAGTTGTAGCAAAAAAAATAATCTCGCCGGCAAAAGCAGTAAGTACAATTTTAAGTATAGGTGGAGAGGCAAACTGGGATGCAAAACTTGATGAGGCTATTGAGAGAGGCGACTCACTTGGGGGCATTGTTGAGTGTCGTGTGGATGGATTAACTGCAGGGATAGGCGAACCGTTCTTTGACTCTCTCGAGTCTGTAATATCTCACATCGTTTTCGCAATTCCCGGGATAAGGGGGATAGAGTTTGGAGATGGATTCAAAGCGGCTCAGATGTGGGGCTCTCAACATAATGACCCAATAATTGACATAAACGGCAAAACAGCAGGCAATAACTCGGGGGGAATAAACGGTGGAATAACAAACGGTAATCCTGTTATTTTCCGGGTGGCAGTGAAACCAACCTCAAGCATATCTGCCCCGCAAAGAACAATTAATCTTAGGAGTGGCAAACTTGAACAACTTATTATTGAGGGGAGACATGATACCTGTTTTGCCCTTAGAGTTCCGGTCGTTCTGGAGGCAGCCACTGCAATTGCTGTTGCTAACCTAATTGATTTGTAGGTTTTTATAGTAGCACCTTCTCTTCATAAACGGCTCCATTTGGTAGTAGTCGAAGAGCTTTATAACCGCACTGTTGCTCTCCAGTTGTGGGTATGCAATCACCTTTTTTACTCCATATTTT
>CAZCXB010000211.1:0-1208 GCA_964502485.1 uncultured Muribaculaceae bacterium
GTCCACAACCCTTGCCAAGGTGTGCCACAACCCTTGCCAAGGTTAATCTTTTTTATTATATTTGTAAAGATATGGATTCTCCGTTTACGTATAATAGGTTTGTTACAGGCTCGGACTTCGTCGGCAGGCGTCAGGAGTTGAGTCTTCTGGTTAATTTGGTTAGGCAAGGTGAGCATGTTTTGATATATGAGCCGCCCAAGAGTGGAAAGAAGTCGCTTATTCAGCAGTCTCTGATAACTCTCAGGAAAGAGGCATTTAATTGCACTATCTGCAATATTAATCTATTCAATGTCAGGACAAAACGACATCTGCTTCAGAAGTTTTGCAACATAGTTCTGGACACTTTCAGCAATACACCATCAGAGAGAGAAGAGCTGCTTCAAGAGATCTGCCCGGAGTTGATAACAATGCTTACAGATACGCCGGATAATAACAGCTGCCCATCATCACCCGAAGTTGACACCGCACCGGTATCGGCCCAAATTATGGAGCAGATTCTGAATATCCCCGAGATACTGGCAAAAAAATTCTCTACAAAAACAGTGATATATCTGGAAGAGTTTCAGGAGATACTGCTGCTTGAGGAGCCCGACGAAACTTTACGTCAGATTGAGAAGACCTGGAGAACACAACAGAACACAACATACATAATCACCGGATCCTTCGTAAACTCTATGAAGGAGATTTTCGAGGAGAAGAGGTACTTCTACAATTTTGCCGAAAGAGTTAAGCTTCTGCCAATTGAGGAGAAGATACTGACAGACTATATTATTCGCAACTTTCTAAAGGCGGGTCGTGTTGTATCCAAAGATCTCGCACTTGAGATGTACCGACTCACAGAGGGTCACCCATGGTATACACAACAGTTGGGAGATTTATCATTCGCACTTACCCGCGGCTACCTCACCGAGCAGATAATGAGACAATCATTTCACTCTCTGATAGAGCTCCACTCGTACCGCTTCCAATTAGTAACCAGCAGATTAAGCCGGTTTCAAATCAATTTCCTAAAAGCGATAATGGACGATGTTACTCAGCTTAGTGCATCAGAGACAATGACCATGTACGGATTCAACTCATCTGCAAACGTTAAAAGGCTTAAAGATGCAGTTCAAAAAAAGGAGATACTCACAGAGGAGAGCGGTAAATGGGAGTTTCTCGACCCACTATTTAAAACCTGGCTCCGCAACATCTATTTTGCACTTTAA
>CAZCXB010000211.1:1308-3217 GCA_964502485.1 uncultured Muribaculaceae bacterium
ACTTTGCACTCTAAAACATGAAAAAACTTCTGTTAGCCGTTACAGGCGCAAGCGGGCAGATATATGCCTTAAAACTAATGCAGGTAATCAATCAACTTCCATCTAATCAGATTCACGCCGAGATTGTACTCACAGAAACCGCAAAAATTGTCTGGAAAGAGGAGCTCGGCATGCCAATTCCCGGCGGCGCATTAGACAACAACAGCTACTATCACCCCTTCGCCTCCGGCTCCAACGCAGCAGACGCAATGATAATCCTCCCCTCCACAATGGGCACCATCGGCCGAATCGCCTCCGGCGCCACCGCCGACCTCATCACCCGCGCCGCCGACGTAATGCTCAAAGAGCGCCGCCCCCTAATCATCTGCCCACGCGAAACACCACTCAACCTAATACATCTGCGCAACCTCACCACCCTGGCCCAAGCCGGCGCCCTTATCGCACCCGCCTCGCCATCATTCTACACCCACCCAAAAGATCTGGAAGAGCTAATCACCACATTTGTACTAAGAATAATCAACCTGGCCGGCATCAACGTCCAGCAACCCCGGTTTGGCGATTAGCGTGCATCTGCCACTTCTTATCAAAGATGTAAAGAGCCGTAACTTGTACAAAATTCCGGGAAACAGTAGTGAGTTGTAGAAAAATCTCTTCAAACTCTCCTTTGCGGAGGAGGTGTCTGGTAATGTAGAGTTTATACAATCAAGAGGATACCCGAGGATAAAACTGTTAACCCTGCGGCTCCCTTTGAAGGGGAGTTTGGTGTTGAAGTAGCGATGCAGAAGGAAGTTGGTCTGGGTTAATACCCTTTGAGCACTCAATTGTGAGATCAAATTACTGAATCTATCGCTATCCAGCCCCTCAAGAGGGTAGTCCTTAATATCCACAAGCCACTTAAGGCGACTCCAGCAGTGTTTAGAGCCATGTAACATAATATAGATAAGTTCAAACTCATGCGAAAAACATCTGACCAACTCACCATTAAAAGTGGTCTCGATAACGCTCTCCTCAACTATTCGCGAGAATTTCGACAGAGATACAGGGATGTTTTGAAAGAGCAGCCAATGAATCTCTACCATAAACTTTGCACCGGTTTTGCAAAAAGTCATATGGTGTGGTGAGTTGAGTTTAACCCTCTGCCCGCCTCTATCATCCAGCCAAACCTCTCCATTACAAAGTTTGTATCCATTGTAAATCATAAGATTATAAACAGTGTCAAAGTCCTCCTTCTTAATCAAGAATTGAATATTTTGAGAAAAGCGAACAGTAGCATCAGTGTATATTCTGTCTGAGAGAAGCGGACCCTTTAGGGAGATAAAAAAGAGTGACTTGGAATTAAATAATTTAACAACAGATAGATACTCGTTCACAAGTATCAGTGACCGCAACTTCTCATCTAAAAAGCTCTTTCCGCTCTCTTTTCCAAGCACAGCATCAATCTGCCGGTGGCTAAGAAGATGTCTTTTATGTAAATAACTCCTATCCTGCAATTTATTAAATATTAATAAAAATAGACCGCAAAAAAGAGTCAGCGGTACCCAAAGATAGGTAATTTTATATAAAATACTCTTAACCGACGCCAAATAATTTGCTTCCTTTTATTGAAACAATTACTGGCCTATGTTCGTAACCAGAGTTCTCAAACCTGATGTAAATTGAATTAAATTACTCACAGTCTAATAATTCAGCAAAAAAAAATAAAAAAAATAAAAAAACACAAAATTAGCATAACCCTTACTCCTATTGACTTTTTTATATTTTTCATGAACATTTACAATTGCCTTATTTGTATGCAAGGTCCACAACCCTTGCCAAGGTCAAAACTTTTTACTAACTTTCGTGTTGATGTATTATGTTAATTATGGTTCAGATATATATATGATAAAAGCAGATATTAGCAGGATTGAGA
>CAZCXB010000212.1:0-3181 GCA_964502485.1 uncultured Muribaculaceae bacterium
GTACCTGTCATATTAGCCTCTGCTATACCACATTGTATAAATCTGTCCGGAAATTCTGCGGCAAATTCATCCATCTTAAGAGATCCTGTAAGGTCTGCGCAAAGGGCAAATACGTCAGGATTCTCTCTGCCTATAGCTGCAAGGCCCGATCCAAATCCCGATCTTGTATCCTTGTTTCCGCTACTCTTATATTTTTCTGTAAGTTTCATCTAAATCTGTTTTTACAAGCCATTTTCTCTTAAAAATCTCCAAGTGTCTCCCTGAGCTGACTCAGTGCCCTCTCTGTCTGCTCTGCATTGGGAGCCTTACCATGCCAGTGGTGTGTGCCGCTCATAAAATCTACACCTTTACCCATTATGGTCGTCATCAGTAGCATCTTAGGTTTTCCGTCTCCGGCGCTGTCCTTTGCCTCCTCTATTGCTCTCTCTATGGATTGGATGTCGTGTCCGTCAACTACACTACAACTCCATCCGAAAGAGCTCCATTTTGCTTCAAGATCGCCAAGGTCTAAGATTGAGCTCACCGGTCCGTCTATCTGCTGACCGTTCCAGTCGGTAAAGGCGATAACTCTGTCTAATTTGTGCTGAGCGGCAAAGAGTGCTGCCTCCCAAATCTGACCCTCTTCACTCTCCCCGTCCCCGATAAGCACGAAGACAAAATTCTCCTCCTTTGAGGCTCTCTTAGCAAGAGCTGCACCGCATGCAACGGAGAGCCCCTGTCCTAAGGAGCCTGTTGCGATATGTACACCGGGCAATCCGCGCTCTATCGACGGGTGCCCCTGAAGGCGTGAGCCAAGTTTCCGGAAGGTTTTAAGCTCCTCTGTCGGGAAGTAACCGCTGCGTGCAAGAGTGCTGTAATAAACCGGAGATAGATGACCTGCCGAGAGTATAAACATATCATATCCTCTTCCATCTCTGCTCCACCCAAAAGGGTTGTGGTTCATCTGAGAGAAAAAAAGTGTTGTGAGAATATCTGTACTGCTTAGCGAGCCACCGGGATGTCCGGAACCTGCCATATTTACCATACGGATTATGTCTCTTCTTACCTGAGATGCAATCTCCTGTAATTTTGTTATTTCTGCCATTATGATCTTAATGAAGTGTTACTAATACCGCAAAGATAGCATCAAACTTATAATTTTGGAATTATTTTTATCTTTGCATTTTGCAAGAGATCTGCCAACCCTTATAATAACGCTTAAATCGTAAAATGAAGCACATTAGAAACTTTTGTATCATAGCCCATATAGATCACGGTAAGAGTACTCTTGCCGATAGACTTTTGGAGGTAACAAATACTATCACGGCACGGGACATGGATAACCAGGTGCTCGATTCGATGGATCTGGAGAGGGAGAAGGGTATTACCATCAAGAGTCATGCGATTCAGATGGACTATGTCTATAAGGGAGAGCAGTATGTGCTTAACCTAATTGATACACCCGGCCACGTCGATTTTTCATATGAGGTGTCGCGTGCAATTGCCTCTTGCGAGGGTGCGCTACTTGTTGTTGATGCTACCCAGGGGATTCAGGCACAGACAATCTCCAATCTCTATCTTGCGATTAATCACGACCTTGAGATAATACCTGTATTAAATAAGATTGATATGGAGTCGGCTATGATCGATTCTGTTAAAGATCAGATTATTGAACTTCTTGGTTGTAAGGATGAGGAGATTTTGTTGGCAAGTGCCAAGACAGGAGTTGGGGTACCGGAGATTCTGGAACATATAGTGGAGAGGGTTCCTGCCCCAAAAGGTAAGGAGGAGGCCCCTCTTCAGGCACTTATTTTTGACTCTGTTTTCAACTCGTTCCGTGGAATTATTGCCTATTTTAAGGTAGAGAACGGGATAATAAGAAAGGGTGATAAAGTTAAATTTATTCATACCGGTAAGGAGTATGAGGCAGATGAGGTTGGTAAACTGCGTCTTAAAATGATACCAACCGGAGAGGTTGGAACCGGTGATGTTGGCTATATAATCTCCGGGATTAAGACTGCAAGTGAAGTTAAGGTGGGAGATACAATAACACATCGCGAGAGACCTTGTACAGACTCTATAGCAGGTTTTGAGGAGGTTAAGCCGATGGTTTTTGCCGGAGTCTACCCTGTTGAGGCAGATGAGTATGAAGATTTGAGAAGCTCATTGGAGAAGCTTCAGCTTAATGATGCCTCTCTGGTGTTCGAACCGGAATCTTCGCTTGCTCTGGGATTCGGATTCCGTTGCGGTTTCCTGGGACTGCTTCATATGGAGATAGTTCAGGAGCGCCTCTACAGGGAGTTTGACATGGACGTTATTACTACTGTACCAAACGTATCATATAAGGTTTACACAACTCAGGGAGATATACTGGATGTACACAACCCGTCCGGATTACCGGCACCCACACTTATCGACTATATCGAGGAGCCATATATTCGTGCCCAGGTAATTTCTAGAGCAGACTTCTTTGGTGTTATCATGAAACTTTGTATGGACAAGCGTGGAACACTCATAAACCAGACCTTCCTCACAAGCGAGAGGGTAGAGTTGAATTTCGACATGCCTCTTGCAGAGATAGTTTTTGACTTCTACGATAAATTGAAATCTGTATCGAGAGGCTATGCATCATTTGACTATCACGTAATCGGATATAAAGAGGCGAGCCTTGTCAAGTTAGATATCCTACTCAACTCAGAGCCGGTAGATGCCCTATCCTGTCTGATACACCGAGACCACGCCTATGATTTTGGCCGCCGAATGTGCGAAAAACTTAAGGAGCTTATCCCACGTCAACAGTTTGATATAGCCATTCAAGCTGCAATCGGAGCAAAGATCATTGCTCGTGAGACCGTTAAAGCCGTACGTAAAGACGTAACCGCCAAATGTTACGGAGGAGACATCTCACGTAAACGCAAACTCCTTGAAAAACAGAAGAAAGGGAAGAAGAGAATGCGCCAGGTCGGCAACGTAGAGGTTCCACAAAGTGCATTTATGGCTGTACTCAAACTGGATTAATCGAGTAATTTTTGAAATCCTCCACAAGTTAACCACCCATCCATCTACGTGCTTAATAGCTTGTAAATCACCTTCGATTTGCTATTATTATCTGTTAATATTCACTATGTTAGGCTGAAATCAAATTCATGCCTAAATCACTGGTATTCTGCAAAAAAGTAAAAGATCTAATAGCAAAATACCT
>CAZCXB010000213.1:0-3111 GCA_964502485.1 uncultured Muribaculaceae bacterium
CATTAGAATAGCTCGTTTTGTCATGTTTAAATTAGTTAGGTTAAGTAAATAAAAAGAACTGAGTAAAAAATTCTAAAGCTGATAAGGAACAAGTTAAACTACTTATATCTGTTACTTATAATGTTCTCTCTAAATTAGAAATATCCCGCCACATGACCATGAAAAACGGAGAGTCGCCACAACAAATTCGACTACCAATTTATGACAAAAAAACTGATATTGCAAATATCTTCACATTGCTTATCAACAAACAACTTAAAGATATTTCATTAAAATAATACCCATATATTTCCACTCAATCCACTATTTTGATTACATATTGTAATCGTTTTTAAGCCTATGATTTCTATTCCTAAAAAGAACGGATTAGATTGCTTATTAATCACAATAAACAGGTGAAAATAAAAAAAGCTTCCCGGCCCTTTTTGTGAGGAGTTTACTCTCATAAAAGGTTCCGGGAAACTATCAATTAGGTTATAAAAACTAACCCTGCTCTATCTTCTGCGAGGACCTCTGTCTCTATCTCTATCGCCGCCTCTGTCACCACCTCTGCTGTCAGATCTTCCTCCTCTGCCACGATCGTTACTGCCACCCTCCGGTCTTGGCCTTCTTACAGGCTCAACATAACCTTCCGGTTTCTCGATCAACGCTCTTCTTGAGAGTCTGAGTTTACCCGATTTGGCATCAACCTCGAGAAGCTTGACATCAACCTCGTCACCAACTTTAAGGACATCCTCTACCTGATCTACCTTTCTCCAGTCCAGCTCCGAGATATGGAGAAGACCCTCCTTACCCGGAAGAATCTGTACAAATGCTCCAAATTCAAGGATTGAGACAACTTTACCATGATAGATAGTTCCCTCTTCCGGAACAGTAGTTATACCCTTTATCCACGCAAGCGCAGCATCCATATTCTCTTTATTCTCTCCAAAGATCTCCACGATGCCGGTACTATCCTTCTCTGTAATTGTGATGGTAGTGTCGGTAGTTTTCTGAATCTCCTGAATAACCTTTCCGCCTGTACCGATAACTGCACCGATAAACTCCTGAGGAATAACCAATGATACAATTCTTGGGGTGTGAGGCTTAAGCTCGGCACGAGGAGCATCAAGAGTCTTGTTCATCTCTCCCAGAATATGGAGGCGACCCTCCTTTGCCTGCTCAAGAGCTCTCTCGAGAACCTCATAAGATAGACCGTCAACCTTGATATCCATCTGAGTGGCTGTTATACCATCTTTAGTACCTGTTACCTTAAAGTCCATATCACCCAGGTGATCTTCGTCACCAAGAATATCTGAGAGAATGGCATAGCGACCATCCTTACCTTCTGATATAAGACCCATTGCTATACCGGATACCGGCTTCTTAATCTGAATACCTGCATCCATAAGAGCAAGAGTTCCGGCGCAAACCGTAGCCATAGAAGAAGATCCGTTAGACTCCAGAATATCGGAGACTATCCTAACTGCGTATGGATTCTCCTCTCCCATAGGGACAACATATTTAAGAGCTCTCAAAGCGAGGTTTCCGTGACCTATCTCTCTGCGGCCTGTTCCTCTGTATGGTTTGGCATCGCCTGTAGAGAATGGAGGGAAGTTATAGTGAAGCACAAACTGCTCCGAACCCTCAACAAGTACCTCGTCAACCGATTTCATATCGAGACGTGTTCCAAGAGTCACAGTTGTAAGAGACTGAGTCTCACCTCTTGTGAAAACAGCAGATCCGTGAGTAGCAGGCAAATAGTCAACTTCACACCAGATTGGCCTTATCTCGTTTGTCTTTCTTCCGTCAAGGCGTACAGCCTCGTTTAGAATCATATTTCTCATCGCCTCCTTCTCTACAGAGTGATAATATCTCTCTACCAGCGCTTTTTTCTCCTCACGCTCCTCCTCAGGAAGTGATGCTATAAATTCATCTTTAAGCGCAGCAAAAGCATCTGTTCTTACCTGTTTTGCACTTGGATCCTTAGCAATAGCGTAGCACTTTTCGTAGCAGAATGCGTGAACAGCAGCCATAAGCTGGTCGTCATTAGTCTCATGGCAATACTCGCGTTTAACGCTTTTCCCTGCCTCTTCCATCAGCTCAAGTTGAGCTTTGCACTGAATCATAATCTCCTCATGTGCAAATTTAATTGCCTCAAGCATAGCAGATTCGCTCACCTCTTTAAACTCGCCCTCAACCATCATTATATTGTCGAGAGTCCCTGCAACCATAATATCAATATCCGACTTTTTAAGATCTTCAAAAGATGGATTGATTACCAGTTTACCCTCTAATCTTGCAACACGAACTTCAGAAATAGGTCCGTTAAAAGGGATATCACTCACAGCAAGTGCAGCTGATGCAGCTAATCCTGCAAGTGCATCCGGCATAATATTTTTTTCTGCAGATATTAGATTGACTGTAACAAAGACCTCTGCATGGTAGTTATCCGGAAACAAAGGACGCAATGCCCTGTCTATAAGTCGAGAAACAAGAATCTCAGAATCGTTCGGACGCCCCTCTCTTTTGAGGAATCCACCCGGATACCTTCCGGCAGATGCATATTTCTCTTTGTACTCTACTGAGAGTGGCATAAAATCAACACCCTCCTTGGCCTCTTTGGCAGCAACAACTGTTGCAAGCAACATTGTCTTGCCCATTTTAACAACAACCGATCCGTCTGCCTGTTTTGCCAGTTTTCCGGTCTCAATTTCGATTGTTCTACCATCTCTTAAATGGATGGTTTTTGTAATAACGTTCATAATTTTTTCTAAACGCAATCCGTCTCTCCCTATGAGAGTCTATTATTAATTCTGGTTCAGCTATATCTCTCTGCCTCGGATTGCATTATGTGACAAAGAGTATAATTCTAAAAAAAGGTGCCTTTCGGCACCTTTAAGCTTTATTTACGAAGGTTAAGTGCCTTCACTATATTTCTGTATCTCTCAATGTCTGTCTCCTTAAGGTAGTCCAGTAGACGACGTCTTTTACCAACCAACTTAAGAAGTGACCTCTGGGTGGAGAAGTCCTTTTTGTTTGTCTTAAGGTGACCGGTTAGGTGAGCGATACGGTATGAAAATAAAGCTACCTGACTCTCAGGAGAGCCGGTATCTGCATTAGACTTTCCGT
>CAZCXB010000214.1:0-3107 GCA_964502485.1 uncultured Muribaculaceae bacterium
AAATCAATTATTTTATATTGCCAGTAAATAAACCTGCCTAAAAAGGTATCCCGAAAAAAGGGTTAAATTTGATCTATCTTTACAAAGTAAAAAACTCTTAAATTGGAAACTCATAAGGGAGGATACTATATGAAAAGACAAACTATAAAGAGCATATTTCTACTCTGCATTACCTTGTTTCAAACTCTGATAGCAAATAGTACAAATAGATCAGAAATCAAAAACGATTTCACCATCAAGGGCTTTCACATAGATCTACGGTGCCAGATTATGACAATGCCGGCACTTAAATCATTTGCAAAGGAGCTGTCTGACTTTGGTGTTAACACAATCATTATGGAGTGGGAGGCCACATTCCCATTTAAAAATCACGCAACACTCTCTAATAAATATGCATACAGCGAAGAGGAGATAGACTCATTTATAAAACATTGCAGTGCCCTTGGCATAGATGTTATCCCCCTGCAAAACTGCTTTGGCCATGCAGAGTATATCCTCTCTCACGACAGATATGCGCATATAAAAGAGGACAGAAAAGAGGTCTCACAGGTCTGTCCGATGAAGGAGGAGGAGTGTGTTGAGATCTTCTCTGAGATTTTCAAAGAGGTCGCGTCAAAACACCCCTCAAAATATTTTCATATCGGTGGGGACGAGACATATCTGCTTGGCTCCTGCAAACTATGTGCACAAAAAGCAGCAGAGGTTGGAAAATCGAAGCTCTTTGTTGACTATGTTAAGGCAATGTGCAAAATTGTGAGCGATCTTGGCAAACAGCCAATACTGTGGGCAGATATTATCTTGAAATATCCTGAAGCAGTATCTGAACTCCCGGATAATGCAATCTTTATCAACTGGAACTATGGCTGGAAAAGTGACTACTTTGGCGATATCAACAAGCTCTATCAGGCGGGAGTCACATTTTGGGGATCTCCGGCTATAAGAAGCCATCCGGACAACCTCTATTTAACCCAGTGGAACAAGCACTTTAAGAATCAGGAGGATTTCATTCCATATTGCAGGGATAAAGATTATCAGGGGATTGTAATGACATCATGGTCAAATGGTGGCACCTATGGATTTCTATACGATACCAACTGGGAGGTGATTCAGATGTATCCTATCCGGTATGTATACCCACTCTCGGGATTCCGGATAATTGTTGCCTGTTACGGAGAGGCTCTAAAAACAGAAGGAGCTGTTAACTCGCAGCAGTTTGTGATAAAATATGCCGTGGAGAGATTCGGGTTGACCGAAAATGAGGGGCGAACACTTTGGGAGATATTGACTGCACCTCAAGAGGTGATTGTAAGAGGAGAAGATCTCAACAAAAAAGGGGTAACGGAGATACTGGCTGAGACTAAAACTCTGCGTGATAAGCTTTATACTTTAAAACCAAAAAATAATATAAAGGAGTTTGAACACTTCAAGCTGATGTTTGATATACGGGTACAATACCTTATGTTTAAAGAGATTGAAAATGAATATGAATCCTCTGCTTTCCACAGAGATCTTGCACCCCATTATATTAAAAAACTTGAGCCACTGGTTAAAGAGGCAAAGAGTATCAATCAAAGATTCATCTCTCTTAACAAAGGATTTCTGTATCATCAGGAGTTAGTGGAGATAAATGGCTTGAGGACAGAGAAGTTATATAAGATCTACAATGTTATGCAAAACCTTACAAAGAGATGATACATTCAATAAAGGCAATTATACTCGGGATTTTATTTATTGTCCCACAAATGGTGGGTGCCCAATCCTGCTCCAAAGAGAGCCAAGTGCCTGGGGTAACTCCATTAATGGTTTCAAGAGCAGATGATTTTAGAAACGCAATAGAGACCGGAGGTGAATCGCACCTTAGATCCAGTGTCTACATTTATGGATCAAGAACTATTAAAAAATATATAAACAACCCGCAAGACTTGGTTGCAAGAGTTGTAATGCTTGGCTTCACTGATGTTTACATCTCTTTTGACAAACCATCTACCTCTCTCTATATTCCAATTGAGTGGTACTTGACTTTCAATAAGCTTGCTCACGAAAACGGGATCACCATTCACGCTCTAAGCCTAAGTAATCTAAATCTTTACGTCAGTGATGAGCCAATTAAAAAAGATTTGGACTGGATAAAAGAGTTTAACAACTCAGTCGATTCAAACCAGAGGTTTGATGGTATATCTGCCGATCTGGAGCCTCATATTCTAAAAGCAAACTCAACCCGCCGCCCAGAGGGGTTAACACTTGCATGGCAAGAGAGTTACGGTATTGGCGGAGATAATGACCTTCTGCTCAAACGTACTGTAGAGGTGATGGCTCTGGCAAAAAAGGATATGGGCTCACTAACTCTTAACCAAGCTTTAGGATTTTTCTTCCAGTCCCGGTACGATTCGGGGCTTCTTTCATGGGGTGGTGCACAACAATTTTTGCAACATTGTGATCAGGTAGTGGTTATGGCATATAACTACCAGGCAAAAAGAGTTATAGAGATGGCAACACCTGTATTAACTGCTGCTTCTAAGTATCCAAAATCTGTAAGTGTAGCCGTAAAAACAAGTCTTAATACACTTGGAGACGATGGCCCTCTCACATCTTTCCAGCCACAAGGTTGGGATAACCTCATCACCTCCCTTAAATATATTCTTGCCGAAGCAAAAGAATTTAACTCTTTCCGCGGATTAGATATTTTTGAATTTGGAGGCCTCGAAATAATGTGGGAGTCAAAATAGAAAAAGTATGAAAAGATATCTCCTTACAGCACTACTTGCTATATTCGCCCTGAATGCATACTCTCAAGCTGAGTACGATGTTTTTCTGCTTATTGGGCAATCCAATATGGCCGGAAGAGGAGTACTTCTCGAGAGTGACTACTCAACTGTTCCGGGTGTATATCTGCTTAATTTGGATAACTTTCCGGAGCCTGCATCAAATCCGTTTAATAAATACTCTACAATAAGAAAAGATCTTGCTATGCAGCAGATCTCTCCTGCATACAGTTTTGGAAAAACACTCCACGAAAAGATTGGTCGTAAGATTCTTCTGGTTGTAAATGCAAGAGGGGGCTCCACAATTGAGGAGTGGTCCAAGGAGAATCCGGAAAAAAATTACTA
>CAZCXB010000215.1:0-3106 GCA_964502485.1 uncultured Muribaculaceae bacterium
GTATAATATGTTAATTGTTATAGATTACAGTGTTTTAAGGTCTCTGAGTTTTTTGTACTTAACTTTTAATACAGGTTTATCTAACGAAAGCCTAAGAGAGATTACGCCTATTAAAGCAGCAATCACAGAGGTAAACAGCACTGCTGCCTTTCCCTCGTTTATCAGGGTCTCGTTAGAAAACGCTAAGCTATCAATAAAAATTGACATAGTAAAACCAATTCCAGCAATAATCCCCACAGATAAGAGATGACTCCACCTTACATCCTTAGGTAGATCTGCAATTTTAAACTTACACGCAAGATAGGAGAATAGTATGATGCCTATAGGTTTCCCGAACAGAAGTCCGAAAAAGACCCCTAAGGAGAGGGATGTATAGCTGTTAATGTCAAGGATTCCATTTAGTTGAACACCTGCGTTGGCTAATGCAAATATTGGCATAATGGAGTAAGTAATCCATGGATTAATTGTGTGCTCAAATCTATTGATGAGAGGGTTAATCTTTCTCACCTTAGAGTGGAGGTCGTGGATAATACTTAACTGCTCGGAGTTTGCAAGTATGTTAACCTCACTGTTACCCGCTTTCTTGAATTTTTCCAGATAGTATTTGCACCTCACATAGAAACGAACCTCGTTGATGGGTGCCTTTGACGGGATACACATTGCAAGGGCTACACCCGCTATAGTTGCATGAATTCCTGACTGGTATATAAAGTACCAGAGGAACAATCCGGGTATCAAATAGAGTGCTGCGTTGTGAATGTTTACTCTGTTAAATATGAGTAGCAGAGAGAGAATTGCTCCTGCATACAACAGGAACTCCGGATTTATCTCGTGGCTGGGATAGTAGACAGCAAGTACAATGATTGCACCTATGTCGTCAACTATTGCAAGTGCAGTCAGAAATATCTTTAAGGAGACAGGTACCCTGCTGCCGAGAAGGGATATAACTCCAAGAGAGAAGGCTATATCGGTGGCCATGGGAATTCCCCATCCATTCTGGCTGACACTCCCGTTATTGAATAGTGCATATATGATTGCCGGGGCTATCATTCCTCCAATTGCAGCAAAGATAGGGAGGGAGGCGAGTCTGAAACTTGAGAGCTTACCTACTATCATCTCCCTTTTAATCTCAAGGCCTACTACAAAAAAGAATAGAGCCATCAGCCCGTCATTAACCCAATGGTGTAAAGACATCTCAAGTTTGAAACTCCCAACTGCAAAATCTGCATTGGTATCCCATATATCATGAAACCCCTTAAGTGAGTCAATATTGGCGGCAAGAAGTGCAAACAGGGTAAAAATAAGAAGTGCGGCCCCCCCTGTGAGATTGCTCTGCAGAAAGATTCCGAAAAAGTTGATTATCCCCCTTTGCCTGCTTGCTTTATGACGAGAAAAGGTTGTCCCCATTACATCGGAATAAACTACATTTAAATATTCGAGCTCTGCCTTTTAGAGTTCATGCTTGTGTATAGACAGAGTTTAAAGAGGATACGAGCACCAACGTTTGCATCCCAATCGCTCTCCTTGCCGGGTGAGACCTCACAAAGATCAAACCCGATAATCCTTCTGTTGGATGATGCAAGCATATGAAGCAGATAGTCAGCCTCGCGAAAGTTAACTCCTCCCGGTACAGGTGTGCCGGTATTTGGACAAAGATCAGGAGAAAGACCGTCAATATCAAAGGTGATATATACATTCTGAGGAAGGGTTGCTATTATCTCTTCGCACTGTCTTTTCCAGGTTTTCCCTTCAAATATGTTCCTTTTAAGCTCCATATCAGTAAAACATCTGATACGCGGATCGGTATTGATAATATCTGCCTCTTGCTGACAGAAGTCCCTGACACCTATTTGAGTAAGCTGTGATATCTGAGTGATTTCATTAAGGGCATTATAGAGGATAGATGCATGAGAATACCTGAAACCTTCGTACGCAACTCTTAGATCTGCATGTGCATCAATATGAAGAATACCAAAATCCTCATATTTTTCACTTACAGCCTTCATGTTCCCGAGCGGAACACTGTGGTCTCCTCCCAGTACCGCAGATATCCTTCCGTTCTCTATCTGCTCCCTGCACATTTGATATACAGATGTGTTAAGCTCGTCGGATGCAGCGTTTACCTCCGCAAGAATATCATCAACCTCTGAGAGATCTCCCCCCTCTTCTAAATGGGAGATAATCTGCTCTGCAACTTTGCGCATCTTACGGTTTCTCTTTTCAATAGACTCATCAATGGGAAGAGTGCCAATCTTAACTCTCCAGGCATCCGGAACACTCTGGTCATAAAGGTCTATCTGCAAAGATGCCTCCATCACGGAGTCGGGTCCTCTATGTGTACCTGCCCTGTAGGATGTTGTTACATCCCAAGGTACCGAGATTATTGTAATCTCAGACTCATCATTTGTGTAGGGAAGTGCAAAATAGTTACCGTTTGCCATCCCGGGCTCATTTGGATTGAATGTTGTCATACTATTCCCTCTCTTATAATATCGTGAATATGAACCAACCCCTTGTATCTTCCCTTATCCAGGACAATAACTGAGGTTATTTTATGTCTCTCCATAATGGAGAACGCAGTAACAGCAAGATCAGACGCCTCTACACTCTTTGGCTCTGAAGACATAATATCTTTGGCTTTAAGGGAGTCCATAGGGATTCCCTTCTCAAGCATTCTCCTTACATCTCCGTCGGTAATAATTCCAGCAACAGAACCATTGCTGTCAAGGACAGCTGTTGCCCCAAGCCGGTTGTCGGAGATATTTATGATTGTACGCTGGATGCTCTCATCCATATCTACAAATGGTCTGCTCTTTTTGTCTGTCAAATCGGAGACTCGGGTGTATAATCTCTTGCCAAGGGAGCCGCCTGGATGCAACCTGGCAAAGTCACTCGGTGAAAAACCCCTCATTTTGAGAAGTGTTACCGCCAGAGCATCTCCCATAACCATCTGTGTAGTAGTACTGGATGTGGGTGCAAGATTATTTGGACACGCCTCACTATCGACAGTTGTTCGTAAAATATAATCGGCATGCTCTGCAAGATATGAGTCACAGTTAGAGATCATTGCTATGAGTGTATTCCCCATCCTTTTGACAAGGGGAAC
>CAZCXB010000216.1:0-3071 GCA_964502485.1 uncultured Muribaculaceae bacterium
TACTGCGAACAAGCATACAGGCACCGGTTACTCCGCACTTCTCTCCAAGACGGGAGAGGCGCAGCTTAGTGTCTTTACTAACAAGGATGAGGGAGTATTTGTTGATGGCGCTGCGGATAGGTAGTAGTATGTACTCTTTGGCTGCAGCTAATGTGCCGCCAAGGACAATCAGTTCCGGATTGAAGAGGTTAATAAGACCGGAAATTGCTTTGCCCAGCTCGTTTCCAACACACTCAATTATTTCAATAGCAAGAACATCTTCCTTCTTTAGTGCATCCATTATATCTTCAAGGGTTATCTCTTCGCCATTGTTAAATTTTCCGGAGAGCATTGATACCCGACCCTCTTTTAGTTTTTCTGTGAACATACGGTGGATTGCAGACCCGGAAGCTCCGGTTTCAAGGCAACCACGTTTCCCACATCGACAAATTATCTCATTGTCATAAAACGGGAAGTGGCCGTACTCTCCGGAGAAGCCGGACTTACCGTAGTATAGCCTTCCATCAACTATAATTCCTATACCAAGGCCCCAGCTTGCGTTAATGAACAACATGTTCTTTACGTGGCTCTCCTCTCCGGTCATAAACTCTCCGTAGGTCATGGCCCTTGAATCGTTCTCAATATAGACAGGGCAATCTACCCTCTCCTCTATAAGCATTGAGAGAGGTTTCTCTCCAAGGAAATAGAAACTATAGCTATAGCCCGATTCAGAATTCACCCTGCCGGAAAGGTTTACACCCAGTGAGAGGATCTTATCTCTTGATACCGAAAGATTGTCAATAAATGAGTTTATAATTGAGCATAGCGAGTCAAGTGATTGTAGAGTATTCTCCATCACAAATGACCGGTTACCTGCGTATTCGGTCATCTCTCCCTTAAAGTTTATAACGCCAATAGAGATAAAATCTTTACTTATATCCACTCCTACAAAGTATCCTGCATCAGGATTAAGTCCGTAAACATTGGGTCTCCTGCCTCCGTTTGTACCCTGTTTGCCAAAGTCAAGAACATACCCTTCGCTGATTAGCTCCACAATAAGCTTAGTTATTGTTGGAACACTTATGTTTGTCTCTTTGCTAAGGTCTGTGATACTATGATTTCCTCCTATTACAAGAAGACGGATTATCTCCTTTTTTAGAGAGGCATTTCTGTTGCCCTCCTGTGATTTTTGAAGGAAAGAGGTGTTCATGTTTATATTTATTCGAGAAACAAATTTATCAAATTATTATATCTTTTCGTAACCTTTGTCGGCATATTTAAGCTTGTCGTACCAATTGAACTTCAAAATTACCATTGTAATAATTGTAATAGAGAGAGTTATCCAAAAAGCTTTGAAGTTATGAATAACCAGATAAATTGGAAGTACAACCAGTGACATCTGCCAAACTATGCCTGTAACAACGTTTACAGCATCCCTTTTAAAATCTTTATTCCCCTCAAAAGATGGATCTTCCAAAACAACCTTATCGTGGACAGGTTTCCAGAATCCCCATGGTCTTACATTTTTGTAGAACTTCATAAGTGTTTCGTCTGAGTCAGGCTTTGTAAGTAGTGTGCCTGCTATGCAACCGACAAACGAAAAGATAAGAATTGCAGGGAAGAAGTAGATGTCTGCGATATCCGGTAGAAAAACAAGCTTGATTGTAGATGAGGAGAGACCCGCAAGCATTCCCCAGAAGTATCCGTAACCATTGAATCTCCACCATATCCATTTTAAGACATTGGCTGCTGCGTATCCACCGTACAGCGATGATGTAATCCACAAGGTTAAAGAGTTAAGAGATTTGGCATAGAATCCGAAGATTACACCTACAACAACCAGAATAACCGAAGCCAGGTAGCTGTATCTTACATAAGTTTTTGGGGCTGCATTGGGGTTGATATATTTTTTATAAAGATCGTTTACTATATATGCAGGAGCTGAGTTAACAAAAGCGGCTAATGTTCCCATAAATGCGGCAAGCAGTCCTGCTAAAAGCAGCCCTTTGAGACCGACAGGAACAAACCTTGTTATTGCCATTGGCAGGATAGTTTCAAAATCTACATTTGATCCCATTCCTGCAAGTTCGGGTGATAGATAGACAAGCGTTAAAGCCGCTAGTCCGGCAACCATCAGATATCTTGGGGCATAGAGTACCAGAATCGTGAATCCGCTCATTTTTGCTGCATCGGATGGTTTTCTGGTGGAGAGTATTCTCTGCATATCGTAGCTTGGAACAGGACCTGCAAGACTTGCGAAGATTCCTTTAAATAGCATAAGCATAACAAGAGGACCAAAAAGGTCATATCCGTCAGATGCAACCTTATCATTTAATGCAGGCATCAATCCGCTCCAATCGAGATTGAGATTCCATCCAAAGAAAATATTGTCCCATCCGGCCGGGGTAAGTGCAGCAACCTGTTCTCCGGTAATTGAGTTATATGCAATATAACCTATTATAAGACAGGAGGTAGTCATAATTGCAAATTGGAATACATCTGCAGCAACAACGCTCATCATTCCGCCTTTAAGGGTGTAGAGAGTTGTTATCCCTATAATTATAAGAGCATATGATTGGGCAGAAGTAAGGGTCATAAATCCGATATCTGCAGTAAGGTCCCATGGTAAAATCTGAACTGCAAATTTGCCGATTCCTTCGAAGAAGTATGCCATAAAACCTATAACACTAATAACGGCAAAACATATTACTATAATATGGGAGTATCTGCCTCCTCTTCCCCCGAAACGGGTAAGAATCCACTCTGCTCCGGTCATAACGTTTGATCTGCGCATCCATACTGCAAGGAAGATCATAACAAATACCTGATTCCATACGGGCCAGAGCCAAGGTATCCATGCACTCTTAAGTCCGTATACAAACAGAATTGCCACAGTCCACATTGTTCCTGATATATCAAACATCCCGGAAGCATTGGAGAGGCCAAGAAAGTACCATTTTATCTTGTTCCCGCCCAGAAAATAGGTGTCGATATTTTTGGTTGCTCTTTTGGAGAGATAAAACCCAACAGAGATAATTGCTACAATGTAGCCGCACATTATAAGAATGTCAATCCAGGAGAGAGTCATATAA
>CAZCXB010000217.1:0-3053 GCA_964502485.1 uncultured Muribaculaceae bacterium
TCATTATTAAGTATTAGTAATATATCTGTAAGGTCGCATTAATCAGATATAAAACCATTACACAAAATGGCTATGATGTTACAAGATTCACACTTTTTTCTTGAAGATGAGCTTTGTAGCAGTAGGCATTGTATCTCCGAGCAGAAATCCCCATGGTTTAAGAGACTCTATACGATCAAATACTAATTTTATAATTGCAATAAGCGGAATTGAGATGAACATTCCGGGTATCCCCCAAAGAACTCCAAATGCAATCACTGCAATTATTGATACAAGAGCATTTATTTTAACCTTGGACGCAACAATTTTTGGTACAATATAGTTGTTGTCGATTAATTGGATTATATAGTAAAGTATTAGAACATAGAGGGCGTACCAGGCAGTTGATTTGGTTACCACTGCAATCATCATTGGCATTGCCACTGCAACTAACCCACCTATATATGGAATAAGATTTAGTAGTGCTCCTATAATCCCAAGCAAAATGGCATATTCAATACCAAGTATAAACAAAGCTGTCGAGTTAAGGATGGCAACTATTATTGTCTCAATAAAAAGGCCTGTTAAATAACGCTGGACAACAACCTTGGTCTGGGTAATAATATCATTTACTCTGCCTAGGTTACCTGTTCCAAAAAGCTTATGAAAAAAATCCAGAAGTAATGGCTGGTAGAAAAGGAACATAAATACATAAACCGGAATAAGGAACAGCGCAAAAATTCCACTACCAATGTTTAATAGCGTCTTTCCCACCGAGGAGCCGCTCAGCTGAATAAACTCATCTCTTGTGCTGCTAATCCATTCAATAACTTTTTGAGGCTCAATGTTAAAATAGTCAGAGGCCCACGATATGGATTGGTTAAGATACTCTGTGAACTTCTCTACCAATACAGGCCATGACTCACTAAACCTAGTTGCCTGAGAAACGAGAAATGTACCAAAAGTGACTACGAAAAAAAGTCCAAGTATGATAGTAAGAACTATTGCTATTACTCTGTTTATTTTTAACCTAACAAAGAGATTAACTATAGGATTAAGAACAATAGCAAAAAATATCGAAAAGATAATTGGAATAATTATACCTTGTGCAATATAGAGAATATAGACAAAAAAATAGACTCCCGTAATGAAAATTGAGATTCTCACATAAAAGGGGATAGTTTGCCTCTCTTCCATTTTAACTACTCTTTTTTGGATCTTCTAATGAAAATTGTTTCGATAAGCTTATTCCCAACTCTTTTTACGGCTTCAGGATTTGTCGAAATAACTGTTGTTACTCCAATTTGGATGATATGCCCAAATAATTTTCGCATCAGGTTATTTGAACTGCCCACAAATATTTTATTGCTCACAAATCCGGATGCAAATCCCAATGTAGTACTAACTATATTTTTTATTAAGTCCGGTGAATTTGCCACATCATTAAATGATTTTTTTATAATATTCACAGGCTTAAGACTCTCAATGCTTTTTGCGAATTGAGCTTTAAGTAATTCACCTTGTACGCTTTGTAATTGTGTCAGGGTATATATTACAATGTTTAGATCTTTATTGGAGTTTATATTTCTCATCTCTATTACTTCCGGATCTGTTTGATTATAAAATTGCTCACAATATCTCTAAACCAATTACTCAAAAAGATAGAGATTATAGATGCTATGATGCCGTAGAATGCAGCAATTATAATGAAACCATACCACATCTCACCAAGAGCATCCCCTATTAGAATCGCAGCAGCTATGGAGGCTATAAAAAAAAAGATAAAGAAGAGAAGCAAAACAGTTGTTTTTGCTACTACTGCAGAGACCACTTTCAATATCTCTTTAAGAGTATTTAGCTTAAAAAGTTCAAAGCTGGTTTTCACATAATCTTCTGTTCTAATCAGAAGGGTTTCCAATGTATTCTCTTGATTCTCTTCCATACCTTTCGTTTTCTATGCTTTTGCTTTAAATTTGTCTTTCACCTTACCGGTTACATCCTCTATCTCCTCTTGAGCAGCATCGTTGATCTCATCAACTTTTTCTGAGACTTTATCAACAAATTCATTAAACTTATCCTTTAACCCCTCGGCATAATCTTCCCCTTTTTTGGAGATCTTTTTACGGGTTTCAGATCCTTTATCCGGAGCAAAAATTACCCCTAACGTTGCACCAATGGCAAATCCCGCCAGCGTTCCCAATAGAATTTTTCCTAAATTCATAATCGTGTTTTTTATATTGTTTGGATACTTATCTCTCATACCATCTCTTGATTTCGGCTGAGGTTTTTAAATTGCTTATCCTTTAGAAGGTGTATACTTATTATTAGTAGAGACATCTTTAAAATTGGAAGCATTCAATCCGGTGACATCTTTAAATTGATTTGAAAGATGCGAGACACTGCTGTATTTCAACCTGTATGATATCTCCGTTAGTGATAGCCCAATGTTTATATGTAGCTCTTTAACCTTCTCAACTCTCTCTCTTATATAGTATTTCTCGATGCTAATCCCTTCTGCCTTAGAAAACAACTTAGAGACATATGGATAGTTACAGTTCATTTTTATGCTTATAAAGCTCGATAAATTAACTCTTTGATTCTCTTCGGTATAATTAATGAGTTCATTTACACATGATTTGACTTCATTTACAATTTTTACACTCTTCTCCTCAATTAACTCGAGCCCATACTCTAGCAACCCATTGTTTAATTTTTCACGTTGTGTTTTGGTCAAATCCTCTTTGAACTCTGCTTTTCCAAGCTCAACATAAATATTACTGGCTTTCAGTTTTTCAAGCTCAGCTCTAACAGCCATAATGCACCTTATGCATACCATATTTCTTATATAAATTATCATAACATAGTCTTTTTTAGACTACCTGTATCTCCTTCCCTGAATTACTCTTAAAAGAAATGCAACTACTGCAAAGACCAAAAGTATGTGGATAACAACCCCAAGGTTAAAGCCCACAAGCCCTACCAACCAGGCGATAATTAGAATAATCGCTAAAATATAAAGAAAATTTCCCATAGAATCATCCCTCCAAAGATGTCATTAGACTTCTGTATTACCG
>CAZCXB010000218.1:0-3035 GCA_964502485.1 uncultured Muribaculaceae bacterium
CCCATCTTCCTGAGGTTATCTCCAGCTCTCTCTTAAGAGTAAAGCCGGAATATATCTTATAGGCAAGTGCCCCTGATAGGAAAATTATTACTAAAATTGTCCAGGGAACTCTCTTTAATCTTTCATTTATGTTACTCATAATCTTTGAGTTAATCACTTAAATTTACAATTTCAATACCTGCTCTCGAGAGCAGGTCCAAGCCATCTGTCACTCTGTAGCTGTCGCGGTAAACCAACCTTGTGATACCGGCCTGTATTATTAGCTTTGCACACTCAAGGCAAGGGGATGTGGTAACGTACATCGTTGCCCCTTTGCTGCTGTTGCCCGATTTGGCAACCTTGGTAATTGCATTTGCCTCTGCATGTAGTACATACGGTTTTGTTATTCCCTCTTCGTCTTCGCACACATTCTCAAATCCGACCGGTGTCCCGTTATATCCGTCAGATATTATCATCCTCTCTTTTACTAAAAGAGCACCTACCTGTCTTCTTTTGCAGTAGGAGTTCTTTGCCCAGATCTCTGCCATATCCAGGTAGCTGTTGTCAAACTGTCTCTGTTTATCCTCCATAATTATAATTCAGATCTTTGGTATAAATATCGTTTAATGCTCCTCTTTGGAGTCTTCTCAAACTCCTCGGGAAATATATTGATCTTTTGAATTTTGCAGTAGTTGGGAAGCTCTTCGTTGACAAGAGTTCTGATCTCCTCAATCCTCTTTTCAAGATCAATCTGAGAGATACCGTCAGCATCGGCCTGTTCCATGTCGGGATAAACCAATGCAATCAGCTGCCCTTTATCTTCAATCACAAGTGATTCAATTACATACTGCATATTATTGATAATACTCTCTATCTCTTCCGGGTAGATATTCTGTCCGGAGGGGCCTAATATCATGCTCTTAGATCGTCCCCTTATATAGAGATACCCATCTTTGTCAACTACCCCCATATCTCCGGTTCTCATCCATCCGTCTGCTCTGAGTACCGACTCTGTTGCCTCTTGATTCTTGTAATACCCCAACATTACATTCGCCCCTTTACAGAGTATCTCTCCGGGTATGTTTTGAGGATCCGGGGAGTCTATCTTTATCTCCATCCCCTTAACAGCTTTTCCACATGAGTATAGACGAGTGTCACTCCATGGAGCATAGGTAATAATTGGAGCACACTCAGTCATTCCGTAACCAACGGTAAACGGGAATCCTATCTTGCGAAAAAAGTGCTCAGCCTCTCTGTTAAAGGCAGCTCCTCCGATAATCACCTCATTAAATTTCCCTCCAAAGGTCTTTACCAGTTCGTTTTTGATTCTTCTCTGAATCTTTTGATCAACTACAGGAAGTCTGAGAAGTACCCTAATAGATGCTTTATTGATAACAGGCTGAAGTCTCTTCTTATATATCTTTTCGATTATCAGTGGTACAGAGACAACGATGTCAGGCTTAATCTCTGCAAATGAGTCCATAATAATTTTAGGGCTTGGTATTCGTGTCAGGAAATGAACATGCGCCCCTACTGTCATCTCAAACAGAAATTCAAACATCATTCCATACATATGAGCAGTTGGAAGCATGGCTACAACATTGGAGGTGTTGTTGAGATGGGGTTGAACTTCCCTGGCAAACTCCACGTTAGAGAGAAGTGCTCTAAAGGGGATCATTACACCTTTCGAGAAGCCGGTGGTTCCTGATGTATAGTTAATCATTGAGAGCTCTTCGGGCTCATCAGTGTGATATTTAATATGCTCCGGACGAAAATTCCTTGGATATCTCCTTCCGAACAACTCATTTAAATGCTCCCTTGTCTCTGTCACAATATCCTTTTTTGCATAGAGTACAGAGAAGTCATTCATCTGAATAACTGCCTCAAGATTTGGCATCTCAGCCTCGTTCAACTGCTCCCATATTGCATCCCCGGCAAATAGGATAATAGATTCAGAGTGGTTGACAATATGGTGGATATTGCCTGGTTTGAACTCATGAAGTATAGGGACAGCAACAGCTCCATAGGTAATGGCGGAGAGAAATACGACTCCCCAGTTGGCCTGATTTCTGGAACAGACCGAGATCTTATCCCCTCTTTTCACTCCGCAAATTTCGTATACTATATGGAGCTTCTCAATCCTCCTGGCAACATCTTTATAATGCAGGGTTATTCCCTTGTAGTCAGATAGTGCGGGGAAATCCCAGTTGTTTTTAAAACTCTGCTCAAGAAGCAGATTCAATGAATTATTCATTTGTAGGTTAATTGTTTAAAATCAAGAGAAAGTCTGCAACTGGCAAAGATGAGAGTACAGACCGTTTCTTGCAATCAGCTCCTTGTGATCTCCTCTCTCCACAATAACCCCATCTTTGATTACAGCAATCTCGTCAGCATGCTGGATTGTAGAGAGTCTGTGAGCGATTACAACAGAGGTTCTGTTCTTCATCAGATTTGTCAAAGCCTCCTGAACCAATCTTTCGCTCTCTGTATCTAAAGCTGATGTAGCCTCATCAAGAATCAGGATGGGAGGATTTTTGAGAACCGCCCTTGCTATAGCAACTCTCTGTCTCTGTCCTCCGGAGAGATTTGCTCCCCTGTCGCCTATATTTGTGTGGTAGCCACTCTCAAGATTGACTATAAACTCATGGGCATTGGCAATCTTTGCAGCTTTTATTACATCCTCTTCCTCTACCCCCTCCATTCCAAAGGTAATATTATTAAATATAGTGTCATTAAAGAGGATTGCCTCCTGTGTAACAATTCCCATAACTCCAATAAGATCTTTCGGCTCATACTCCCTGATATCCACTCCGTCAAGCAGAATTTTTCCCTCGGTAACATCATAGAAACGGGGAATAAGATCGGCCAGAGTGCTCTTTCCGGCACCTGATGGACCAACCAGAGCAATGGTCCTCCCTCTGTGAATTTTTAGGTTTATATCCTTCAAAACCGGTTCGCTCTGATATCTGAAAAATACCCCCTTAAACTCGATAGAGTCTTTAAAATCCTTAAGAGGAACAGGATTGGAGCTCTTTTTAATAACCTGTTCTTCATCC
>CAZCXB010000219.1:0-3020 GCA_964502485.1 uncultured Muribaculaceae bacterium
ACTCTATACATTAAAATATTAGATTTGTTCCAATCAAAATTATTTAAATATGAAACTAAAAAAACTATCGCTAATTCTATTAGCTAACCTTGTTGGCCTTAGTCTTATGGCTGAGGGTTACCAGATAAATTCACAAAGTGCCCGCCAGGTTGGAATGGGACATCTCGGTACGGCAATGAAGCTTGGATCGGAGAGTATGTTGTTTAACCCTGCAGGCCTCTCTTTTATGAAAGGTCAATATGAGATCTCCTTGGGAGCAAACGCAATTTTCTCCAAAGTTAAGTATATGAACGACTCTTACTCGGTTGATAGCGACAATCCTGTCGGAACACCTCTTTTCGGCTATGCCGGTTTTAGAGTAAGCGAAAAGTTTTTTGCCGGTATCAGCATAACAAATCCTGTAGGAAACTCATTGGTTTGGCCCGATAACTGGGTTGGTGCTCATCATGTACAGAACATATCTCTAAAAGCATTCTCTATTCAGCCTACAATCTCATATAAACTTAATGACAAATTAAGCTTTGGAGCCGGCCTTATGGTAGATTTCGGCAGCTTTACCATTGAGAGAGCTCTTACCAGAATGGGAGCACTAAATGCTCTTGGCATATTGAACCCTGCTTTCAAAACCGTTTTGGATATGTATGCAAACGAGCCATCAGTTACAGCTAAGCTGGAGGGTGATTCAAAGATTTCAATGGGATTTAATGCCGGAATTCTTTACACTCCAAACGACAAACTAAGCATTGGTGTATCTTATCGCTCAAAAGTGATGATGGAGGTTACAGAAGGTATGACAACAGTTAACTATGCCGGTCCTGAGATGTTATCCATGATCACCACTGTTAACACAATGATGCCGGGAGCTGTTCCAATTCCTCCTATCGACGGTAAAAACTTCACTGCTGCCCTGCCAATCCCTTCTAACCTTAATGTTGGAATTGCATATCAGACAAGCGAGAAATTCCTACTATCTGCAGAGATTCAATATGTTGGATGGAAAGCTTATGACAAACTCACTATAGGTTACGGAAGTGATGCCGGCAACCTTCAGCTTGTATCCAACAAAAACTTTAAAAACACTATGATCTATCGCATCGGTGGTGAGTATGCTTGCAGTGAGAAGTTCACATGGCGTTTTGGTGCTATCTACGACACAACTCCTGTTGATACTAAGCTTTATGGTCCGGAAACTCCGGGAGCAAACAAGTTTAGTGCAACTACAGGTTTTTCGTACAAGCCGATTGATATGTTGACTATTGATTTTGGATTCCAGGCACTTGTTGGGCAAAAGACAAGAGGGTACGTTCCTGAGACATGGAACCCTACTGTTAACTTTGTGGGAGACTACAAAGCAACCGCTTTAATTCCTGCACTTGGATTGAAATTTAATTTCTAAAAAAATGACTACTTTTGTCGTAGGGAAAAGACTATGCCAAAAGAGGTTAATATAGAGGAGTTCTTAGAGTTATCTAAACAATTCCCAATAATAGATGTCAGATCCCCGGGAGAGTATGAGCACGCTCATATCCCCGGGGCTCTCTCTTTACCCCTCTTTATAAATGAAGAGCGGGCAGAGATTGGAACAATTTACAAACAGAGGGGGCGGGTAAAAGCTGTCCAGAGGGGGCTGGAGATAGTTGGTCCTAAACTTGGTGGGTTTGCAAAATTCGCACTGGCGCTCAAGAGTGACAATATCCTGATACATTGCTGGAGAGGAGGAATGCGAAGCTCTTCTATGGCCTGGCTTCTTGAGCAGGTAGGGATTGAGTGCTCGCTTCTCACCGGGGGTTACAAAAGCTATCGTGGTCACGTGCTTAAGAGCTTTGAAAAACCTCTTAAGATTGTTCTTTTAGGCGGATATACAGGCTCGGGAAAGACAGATCTCCTCAAAATTCTCAAGGATAGCGACGAACAGGTTTTGGATCTTGAGGGTATAGCCTGCCACAAGGGATCTGCGTTTGGAGCAATCGGGCAGGGAGATCAACCAAGCGGAGAGTATTTTGAGAATCTGCTCAGTCTGGAAGTAGAGGCTCTGGATGGTGAAAAGGTGGTGTGGATAGAGGATGAGAGCAGAAACGTGGGTAAGGTCTTTATCCCTGAGCCGCTCTGGAAGCAGATGAGAGTTTCGCCACTTGTTAAGGTGGAGGCATCTTTTGAGACCAGGTTAGACAGACTCATGAGAGACTATGGGTGCTACTCTGTCGATTTGCTATCTGCCTCAATCAAAAAGATTGAGAAGCGTCTGGGCTACGATAAGTGTAAGCTGGCTCTGGAGGCGTGTGAAAATGGAGATATAAGAAGCGCTGCCCAAATCTCTCTGCTATACTATGATAAGGCATATGGTAGTCAGCTCGAAACAAGGTTTGGGGAGAGGCTCAACCAACTCCCTTTTGTAAATTTTGACGGAGCAAACGCCAAAGAGTGTGTAGCTAAACTAAAAGAGGCAGCAAAAAAACTAATTTTTTAATATAATGATTGTTAATAACTTAAGCAATAAGATTGCAGTAATGATTAACAGGGAGGGAATGGGAGATGGCTCCCGGGAGCTTAGCATTATCCTTGTAAAAAACTATCTGACCCTACTAAAGAGTGAAAACAGAGTTCCGGCATATATCTGCCTTTATGCCGATGGTGTAAAGCTTGCGTGCGAAGGCTCTTCTGTTTATATGGAGCTTAAAGCGCTCGAGGAGAGTGGTTGTAAGGTGATAATCTGCAAAACCTGCCTTAATTTTTATAATTTATCGGAGAAACTTATGTGCGGTACTGTTGGTACAATGTTAGATATAATTGATGTTCAACACAACACCACAAAAATAATAAATCTATAGTTTACAATTAGATGGAAACCATTAGACTCACCCAATTCAGCCCGGGAGCGGGATGTGGATGCAAAATAGCACCTAAAGATCTTGAGGAGATTCTTAAAAACAGCCGTTCACAAAAAGTCTTCGAGAGACTTCTTGTTGGCAACGACAGCAAGGATGATGCTGCAGTTTTTGATATAGGCGATGGCCGTGCCA
>CAZCXB010000220.1:0-1527 GCA_964502485.1 uncultured Muribaculaceae bacterium
TTGTCATCTCACACGAATCATTTTCCGGAAACACTATAGACGGAATCAAAGCAATGAATATCAGGGAATTCCTCTTACTAACAAAGATTACCGGGTAACTGTAGTCCACAAAAGGATGCAAGGTCCACAACCCTTGCCAAGGTCATTTTCCAAGAGATGCTATTGATATAACATTTACGCCATCGGGTCGGGTGTAACTCATTCCGGACCCGGTTATTATATTCAATGATGTCGGTTTGATAGATTTTGTTGAATCAATTATCCTACTAAATTTCAATAAATTAACGGCAGCTTCATCGTGCATTCCGGCACCGAGTTTAACTTCAAACGCAGCCCAGGCACCTCCACTCTGCTGAACAATAGCATCTATCTCCAACCCTGTTGAATCACGGTAATGATAAACCTGGGCATCATTGGTACGGGCGTAAATTTTAAGATCATGATAAACAAGAGATTCAAATAAAAATCCACAAAACTTTAGATCATTCATCAAAGCCTCTTTTGTCAACCTTAAAGCAGCAATAGCAAGAGATACATCACAAAAATGGCGTTTTGGAGATTTTCGCAGCGAATTTGCCGACCTAATATGGGTATTAAAGGCCGGTTGCTCTTCAAATATCATTAATCTGGAAAGGGCATCCAGATATTCAATAATTGTCGGACGAGAAACATCGACATCCTCCACCGTTTTAATATCTTTTTCCAACGTGCTGTTATCTACAAGAGTCGCTACATTCCTCGCAACAGAACGAAGTAAAGATCTCACTCTCTTCGGATCTCTTTTTATATAAGAAACCCTGCTCATATCTATATCAGCCAGTAAATCAATATAACTCCTATTTAATAAGATAGCATCTTCAAGCGAAATATCAATCAAAGCAGGCCATCCACCTTTAATCATTCGCTCTATTATCAATTCTACAGGAAGATCAACATTAATAAACGGAAAATGCTTGCCGGTAAGTAGTTGGTTTAGGGTTACCCGGCCGGAAGAGTACCCCAACTCTTGCCACGACATTGTTTGCATTTCGACAATAGTAAAACGCCCGGCCCCACTATGCAGATTTATCTCATCATAGGGATTTGCCGAACCTGTAAGAATGAATTGCCCCTTGCTCCTCCTCTCATCAACCTCATGACGAACATAATTCCACAATTTAGGCTGTACCTGCCATTCATCAATCAATCGCGGGGTAGCACCTGATAATAAAATTTTAGGATCTATACCCATTATTACAGGAACCTGCTCATCTATATCTATTTGTAAAACACTATTTGCAAATCGTTTAGCCGTCTCTGTCTTACCGCAAGACTTAGGCCCTCTAATCAAGATAGCACCCGAAGCCCGCAACTTGCTCTCAATTTCCTGTTCAACAATTCTAGGAAAATATCTCATCAATTAAAATTTGAATAAAGATAAAAAAACCAGCCCACTTTACAAAATATTATAATATTACTTTACATAATGACATAGTTTTGTTTTACAAATTGACATATTTTCCACAACCCTTGGCAAGGTGCCCCCCA
>CAZCXB010000220.1:1627-3020 GCA_964502485.1 uncultured Muribaculaceae bacterium
CAAGGTGCCCCCCACAAAAGGATGCAAGGTCCACAACCCTTGCCAAGGTCACCCAACCTCGATTAAAAACCAAGCAAGGTTACAGTAGAAGATCCCTTTGTAATTGTCGCCTATTATTGTGTCGTTGAGAGTGACAACATATTTCGGAAAATTATCACTAACCAACAGTAGATTGCCAAACTCCCTTTCCCGGGTCTTTACATCCATCGCCGTAAGGGCCACCTGGACATAAATACGTCGACCACTCTTATCGGCCATAAAATCAATCTCTTTGTCATTAAGCTTACCAATAAAAACTCTATAGCCACATTGAAGCAGATGTAAATAGACCGCGTTTTCCATCAATTTATGCAGGTCAGATGTTGAATAGGCCCCCCGTACGGTATTCCGAAGCCCAAGATCTTCGAAATAATACTTCTCACCCACCTCAAAAATCTTCAGACCACCCAAGTTTGCACGCTGTACCCTGTGGATAATGTACGAATTAGTCAAACTCTTAAGATAGTTTATAACAAGTTGAGGCGAAATATTAATCTTTTGATTTTTAAGGTATTTACTTATATTGTTAGCACTGAACAAACTACCCAGATTATCGGAAACATAAAGAACAAGATTCTCCAGAAAAGAGATATTGCGTATTTTCTCCCTCTCCACCACATCCTTAAGCAGAATTGTAGAATATACATTGCTTAAATATTCAAAAACCTGATCACTATTCAACTCCAGATTTACAAGAAAAGGCATTCCCCCATAAGTCAGATACTTAACCAAAGAGTCCTGTGAATTCTCCAATTTGTGAAACTGTAAAAACTCTTTGTAACTAAGCGAATGAACATCAAACTCCATATATCTGCCCGATAGATAGGTGGCCAACTCACCCGAAAGCATCTTGGCATTACTCCCGGTGCAATAAATATCACAAGCCCCCTCTGCAAGCAAACTCCGCAGCGCATCCTGGAACGAATCAATCTCTTGAACCTCATCAATAAATAAGTAATTATTACCATTCCTGACCAACTTCGAAGAGACATATTCATAAAGTTGAGAAGATTCCCTGATTGGCCTAAACTCCTCCAGTTCACAATTGATGCAGATGACATTCGCCTTACTATCCAGCTCCCTCACCTTATCGCACAACTGAATCAAGATATAACTCTTTCCAACACGACGTTGACCCGACAACACCTTTATCACCGGTTTGCCAATATAAGGCACAATACGCTCAAGATAAAGATCTCTTTTGATATATTCCATCATATATTTGTAATGTACAAGTTAAATGTATACAAATATAGCATTTATTTCATTTATACATGAAATTTTATCTCTACTCTCGTTGCCCTTTTCCCCACAAAAGGATACAAGGTCCACAAAAGTCCACAAGGTCCACAAC
>CAZCXB010000221.1:0-3018 GCA_964502485.1 uncultured Muribaculaceae bacterium
GTCCCGGAATCATTATCGGAAAAGGCGGTCAGGAGGTTGACAAGCTAAAAGAGGAGTTGAAAAAAATCTCTAACAAAGAGGTTCAGATCAACATCTTCGAAGTTAAAAGACCTGAGATTGATGCAAATATTGTAGCGAACAATATTGCTCGTCAGGTAGAAGGACGTGTATCTTATCGTCGTGCAATCAAAATGGCAATGGCCTCTACAATGAGAATGGGAGCTGAAGGAATTAAAGTTCTTATCAGCGGCCGTCTTGGTGGAGCAGAAATGGCTAGAAGAGAGCTCTACAAAGAGGGACGTACTCCACTTCATACTTTCCGTGCAGATATTGACTATGCTCATGCTGAGGCTCATACTAAGGTAGGAGTTATAGGTATTAAAGTATGGATCTGCAATGGCGAGATATTCGGAAAGAGAGATCTCTCTCCTAATATGGGTGTAACAGCAGGCCCTTCTTCATCTGCACCTCAGTCAGGTCGTGGTAACGATCGTCCTCGCAGAGGCGGTGATCGTAATAACGATAGAAGAGACAGAAGAGGCGGAAGAGGCGGAAGCGGACGTGACAACAAAGGTGGTCGCAACACTTCAAGAGATCAGGCCGTTTAAATGATATCTGTTACCCGTTTTTTCGGGAACAGTAAACCGGCTGTGCCGGGGGGTTAGAAAGGAGAGGGGTTGTCCGGAAAGGTCAACCCCTTTCTCATTTTCATAGCATCACAACGCTCTTTTTTTATTACTTTTGTTTGATTCAAACCAGAATTTACTCAATTAATACTTAATTTTATAATAATGAAAAGAGTATCAGCGTCACTAATAGCAATTTTTGTTTGCACATTGATTTTTGCACAACCACTCGTAAGAGTTGCTCCGGAAAAGGTGGGGATGGACCCACTCCGTCTCGCCAATGCAGATAGAATAATTGAAAACTCCATTGAGAAGGGGGAGATCCCGGGTGCTGTTCTTGCTGTTGTAAGGGATGGCAAGATGGTATATATTAAAAGTTACGGAAATAAAAGAGTATATCCCACTATAGAGAAGATGGAGATAAGCACAATTTTCGACCTTGCATCTGTTTCCAAGCCTGTAGGCTGTGCAATTTCAATAATGCAACTTGTAGAGCAGGGGAGAGTGAGACTAACCGACAATGTCTCTATGTATATTGACGGGTTCAAAGGATATCAGGATCCTGAAACAGGTAAAACAATTGATATAAGAATAGTTGACCTCTTAACTCACTCATCGGGCTTGCCTCCTTATGCTCCCGCAGCAGAGTTGGTTGCAAAGTATGGCTCTCCTGCACCCGATGGTCTTATGGAGTATATATCCAACTGTAAGAGAGACTTTAAACCCACCACTAAATTTCAATACAGCTGCCTTAACTTTATTACTCTTCAGAATGTTCTTCAGAATATTACAGGGTTAAAGTTAGAGGAGTACTCTAAGAGAAATGTATTTGAAGTTTTGGGGATGAACAGTACAACCTTCAATCCATCACAGGAGATGTTTCCTATGATAGCACCCACAGAGAAGCAACAGGATGGTTCGGTAATTCTTGGTGAAGTACACGACCCACTTGCCCGTCTTCTAAATGGAGGAAATTCGGGAAATGCAGGCGTTTTCTCAACTGCTGACGATTTGGCGATACTTGCAGCAGCCCTTATGAATGGAGGCGCATATAACGGCAAAAGAGTGCTTGGAACGCTAACCCTTGAGACAATGATAAGAGTTCCCGCAGAAGTATCAAATTTGGGACGCTCACTGGGCTGGGATAACTTCTCCTCATATGCGTCAAATAACGGGAATCTCTTTACTCCGGAGAAAACCTTTGGCCACACAGGCTACACAGGAACATCCTTTATTTTAGACCCTGTCTCTAAAACGGCAGTCATTCTTCTAACGAACAGGGTGCATCCTCAAGATAAGGGCAGCGTAGTTCGTCTGAGGGCATTGGTCGCAAACGCAGTTGCCGGCTCTGTTATTAAGTAATGATGGACAATAAGATTCGATTATATAAAGAATTGACTATAAAGGAGGTGCTCACTGCAAAGGAGCTCCTTCTTTTTGTGAAGTTCCCTGAGTTGCTCTATAGAGGGGTTGCTAATTGGGTCTGTCCTATAAGATCAGATGAGATAAATATTCTAAGGAAGGATAGGAATCCATCGTATGAGTATTGTGAAGCAAGGCTTTTTCTGGCTATGAGAGGGGGAGATGTGGTGGGCAGAGTTGCTGCAATAATCAACCACAAATCCAATAGAGCCTGGGGAGAGAAGAGAGTGCGTTTCGGATGGATAGATTTTATAGACCATTTGGAGGTATCCCGCCTCTTAATTGAGAGGGTTGAAAAATGGGCACAGGAGATGGGAATGGATATAGTGAGCGGCCCTCAGGGGTTTAATGATTTAGACAAGCAAGGGATGCTCACGGAGGGATTTGAAAATGAATCAACGTCTCAGACCATATACAATTTTCCTTACTATAAAAACCATTTAGAGGGACTCGGTTATTCCAAGGATGTAGAGTGGTCTCAGAGAACCCTCACAGTACCGGACAGAGTGCCGGATAAATTAACAGCATTTTCTAAGATTGTTAAGGAGAGATATGGGGTAAGATTACTGGAAAAGGTATCAAAACGCAAGCTATACCACTACGGAAGAGCGCTTTTTGAAGCTTATAACAGATCTTATCTGCCTCTGTACTGTTTTGCTCCGGTTACCGAAAGAGAGATAAAGGGAGTTCTTAAGCAGTTCATACCGCTTGTCGACCAAAGGTTTATGGCAATGGTGCTGGATAGAGAAGATAAAGTGGTTGCATTTGCTGTCACTATTCCAACAATTTCAAAGGCACTTAACCGGGCAAAAGGGAGACTATTTCCTTTTGGTATCTTTCATATCAAAAGAGCAATTATGAATTTCGATCTGCTTGATATGTATATTATTGGAGTAGTTCCCGAGTATCAGAACAAAGGGCTCAATGCAGTAATCTTTGACCATCTGCATCAGAATTTTATAAAATATGG
>CAZCXB010000222.1:0-3013 GCA_964502485.1 uncultured Muribaculaceae bacterium
TTGAAGAGATTGCTTAATTTTTAATCCGGAAAAATTTTTAGATTATGGCTCACAAGAAAGGTGTCGGTAGTTCGAAAAACGGACGCGAATCACACAGTAAAAGATTAGGTGTGAAATTATTTGGCGGTCAGTATGCCAAGGCCGGAAACATTCTGATTCGTCAGAGAGGAACTGTTCACAATCCGGGATTGAACGTTGGAATCGGTAAGGATCATACTCTGTATGCACTTATTGACGGCGTTGTTACATTCCGTAAAAAGGCAGATAACAAATCATATGTATCGGTAATGCCAAAGGTAACTGTGGTTGCTGAAGCATAGTTGTTTTGTACAGATATTTTAAAAATGGGCAGCCGGTGGTTGCCCTTTTTTTTAGACCTAGACCTTGGCAAGGGTTGTGGACACTTAGAACATCTTTACCACTCCCGGGAACCTTTCCCACATCCACAAATTTTCCTCACATAATCGTAATTTAGATTGGTTAGCGCTGCTAGCTGTCGGAATGAGGCATTTGTCTCTCTAAATAGCTTAACAATAAGCTTTTCTAACTCGTCTCTATTGAGCATAAAAATACTCCTTCCATTAAGAATTTGATTTGTATATTCACATAAAAGAGAGGTGGACATCCCCTCAAAAAAAGAGCCGCTTTGATTTCTCATCTTGACAGTGCTTCTTTTACTTTTTCTTTTTGGCTCTTTGTTCTCTTCCTTCTCACTCTTCTTCTCATCGTCAGACCTCTTCCCTTCATCTCCATCTCTCGCCTCTTTGCCTTCCGGACCACCCGCCTCATCTCTCTCACTTGCTCTCCCTCCATTACTATCTGTCCACCCCTCTATAATTATCTTAGGATCATCTTTTTGAACTTCTTTGGTTCCACTCTTTTGTTTATCATCATTACTATCACCATCTGCACTCTCCTCTCCATCATCGTCATCTTCTGTATCATAATCCATTATCATTATTGCAGGATTGCCACGCGTGTACTCCATTATCGCTTTTTCCAAGTTAGATTTTGTTTTGAAATGCTTGTCCATAAGGGATGTATCTACTTCAATAAACTCTCTGAGCGGACTATCTCCCTTAAAATGAAAACCGAATGAGTTCCACTTGTGATCTCCAGGGTTTTGGCAGATGTTGGCCTTAATCGGGTTCTTGAGGATATAAAGCATGCTATCAATAATCCAATCTTCAGAAAATTTACAAGCACTGTTGAATGGTGTTTTAAATAGTTTGTCTGATAGATCGTATCGTCGGTTATACCATTGAGTATAACTCATTTGCAATGACTTCATAAAGCCGCTGATGTTTTTTGTATCTACCTGCAGATGAACATGATTGTCCATTAGGACAAATTCAAGAATGGTTGTTTGGTGCTGTTTCGCAAACTTATTACACCTTTTTAGTAATTCGATTTTATCCTCGTCACTGTAAAAGACGATTTTTCTGTTGTTTCCCCTAAAATAGCTGTGGATATTACCCTCTTGGATTCTGTTACAATAATTCTCTCCCATCTCTCACTCATTTATATTGTTTGACATCAAATACCGTATCAAAACTATGGATTTATTATGGAATTAAGCTTCAGGATTAGATATTTTTTTTTCAGGATCAGATAATTCTACTCCACAACCCTTGGCAAGGTGTTCCTAGGTATATTTTTTTAATTATTTTAGTTGTTGATAAATAAGATATTATGAGAAAACATTCTGTATTGCTTCTCCTGTGTGGATTTTCGATGTTTTTTGCTGCTCAGGGTTGTGCCTCTTTGTCGGGCGGGCAGATGAAGGCGGTGGATAGTTTTGCCGCTTCGTGTGATAGTTTTAGTAAGTTTCCGGGTGGTTTTTTTGAGGAGATGGCTAGATTACGTGTAGAAAGAGGACTCTACTTCTCTGCTTCACTGAGTGATCCGCAGTTGAGAGTAGAGGAGATCAACTCCGTTTACTCCTCTTTGGTGAAGGATCTTCAGTTGTCTAAAAAGACCAACTTGTCACTTGAGATATTAACTTCTTATCAGAGAGCGTTAAAGGTACTTTCGGGTAAGGGCAGATGGCAAGATGCAGGCCGGGAGATGCGCTCTCTAGGTCGTTCGCTTGACTCTCTTGTGCTGCGGTTTAACGCTCTGGGCGTGCTTGAACAGGCGCTGCCTATAGGGATTGGAAAGAGTGCCGGGAAATTGGCCGGCTATACTGCAGAGATCTTTGTCAAACGAGCTCAGTCACGTGCTGTTAAACAGTTTGTAATAGAGGGAGATACCCTTATTAATGCTCTTGTAGAAAATCTGGTGAAAGTGCTGAGAACTCCTGCAGTAACTGCGTTGATAGAGAATGAGAAGAGAGGACTTGAGCAGAACTATATCACCTATCTGAGAAGTGCTGGCAATAGAGCAGGGGATGCGGGTAACCGACCCTCCGGCTATCGGGAAGATAGGGAGTATATGGCTTTAAAAGAGAGGGTTGAGAAGCTTGCAACTGTGAGGGGAGGAGTTATATCTGCCTCTAACCGATTAGCAAAGGCACATTCGAAGCTGGCATCTGAGTTTACAAAGCGTAAAAAATTGGATGAACTCTATACAGAGTTGCTCCATTTCGAAAAAGAGGTGACAAATCTGCAAAAAGAGGTTAAAAATGTTGTGGATAAATGGCCATATAGCAATTAAAACTAATTTTTATTGAAATGGGAACAACAAGTGAGCTAAATAAGGAGAGAGCTCTTAGGCTTACGGAGATTCGCAGGGCGTTGCAGCTTGCAGATGGTTTACGGTTTGCAGATGATCTTACCCCAGCACAAAAGTCAGAACTTGAAAAGGCATCCGTTGACCTAAGGCGTGATGAGCGTGTGATTATTGAGATGATCGGGAAAGATGTTGCCTCTGCAATAAAGGAGAGCTCTGCCTCTCTTGAGGAGCTTGCCGCAAGAGTGCGTGAACGAAGTAGGCGACTATCAAAGACTGCACGGGGTACAGACAGGGTGACAAAGGCCATTATGAAGGTGGTTGCAGCAGCCGAGCGGGCAAA
>CAZCXB010000223.1:0-2991 GCA_964502485.1 uncultured Muribaculaceae bacterium
ATTTAGTTATTTAATCTTTAGCTATTTAGTCTTTAGTTGTTTAATTTTTAGTTACGTAGTCTTTAGCTATTTAATCTTTAGTAATTTAGTCAGTTTCATCTCTTTTTTAACGCCCGGGTTTTAAAAACTTTTGACTTATAATTATTTAGCTGCAGGCAGTAATAATTGCGATTTAACGCGGGCACGTAAATGCAAATATATAAAAAAACTTGGGAATCCCCGCTAAATAATGCCTTTGGATAGTAAAAATTCTATATCAGATGGGGTGTCTATCGAATAGGAGGTAAAGCCGGTCTCGGCAACAGTAATCTTTATTCCATTCTCCAGCCATCTGAGCTGCTCCAGACTCTCTGCAATCTCAAGTGCCGTTGGTTTAAGTGATACCGCTTTTATAAGAGTTTCACGCTTATAACCATAGAGGCCGATATGTCGGAAAAGGGGGGTGCGATTAATCCACTCCTCTCTTTCGCAATCTCTTACATAGGGTATTGGAGATCTGCTAAAGTAGAGCGCAGTCCCATCCCTGCCCATCACAACCTTAGGTGTGTTGGGGCAGAATATATCCTCTCCGGCAGTAAATCTCTTTGCAAGTGTGGCTATCTGTGTCTTTCCCGACTCAAAGCACGAGATCAACTCCTTTAACTGCTGCGGCTCAATAAACGGTTCATCTCCCTGAATATTTACAACAACCTCTGCCCTCTTTCCCTTTATCTCCTCAATCCTGTACATCGCCTCAAGAGCCCTGCTCGTTCCGTTTTTATGATCGGGAGATGTCATTACCACTTTGCCGCCGAAGCTCTCGACTGCGGAGGATATACGTGTGTCATCCGTGGCTACATATACATTTTCGAAAACCTGACTACTCCTCTCGTAAACCCTTTGAATCATCATTTTGCCCCCAATATCTGCAAGCGGTTTACCGGGAAACCTGACCGATGCATATCTTGCCGGGATAATTGCGAGAAATTTCATTTTACCCTTTTTAAATTTCCCAAAGGTATAAATTTTATCTATTTTTGTGTGCTATGGATTTAAGGTCAATTAAACTAAGATTTGATATTGTTGGCGACAATCATGCACTCAACAGAGCGCTGGAGATTGCTGTGCAGGTTGCAAGTACAGATCTTTCCGTCCTTGTGACGGGTGAGAGCGGCGTGGGGAAAGAGGTTGTGCCGCAGATAATACATATAAACAGCCCCAGAAAACACAATCAATATATTGCAGTCAATTGCGGAGCCATACCGGAGGGGACTATAGATTCAGAGCTTTTTGGTCATGAAAAAGGCTCATTTACAGGGGCTTTCGAGACCAGAAAGGGCTACTTCGAGGTTGCCGACGGTGGTACTCTTTTCCTGGATGAGGTGGCAGAGTTGCCTCTCTCTACACAGGTAAGACTCCTTAGGGTGATACAGTCGGGAGAATTTATAAAGGTTGGCTCATCAAAGGTTCAGAAAACCGATGTAAGGGTCATTGCAGCAACAAATGTCAACCTTCCCAGAGCTATTGGTTTAGGTAAGTTTCGGGAGGATCTCTACTATCGTCTAAACACCGTACCTATAACAGTGCCGTCACTTAAAGAGAGACGAGAGGATATACATCTGCTTTTCAAGAAGTTTGCACTTGATTTTGCAGATAAGTATAAGATGCCGGCTATACGACTTACACCCGACTCTGTTGTGATGCTCGAGAGCTACCGTTGGCCGGGCAATGTAAGACAACTCAAGAGTATTGCTGAGCAGATCTCGGTAATTGAGCACAACAGAATAATAGGTGTTGATATACTTAAGAGGTATCTTCCACAGGACTCCCCAAGTCATCTTCCTGTACGGACAGAGGGTCACGGAGCTGATTATCTTACAGACAGGGATATTATCTTCAAGATTCTGTATCAGTTGAGACAGGAGGTTGAGGAGCTTAAGGGTCGTATTTCAAAGGAGAGCGTAGCGCCCTCTGCGAGAATCTCTTCTAACAAAGAGATATCAGATACAATAGAGGAGACCTCGGTATTAGATTACGAAGAGGATCTGTTTGAGAACAGAGAGGAGGAGAGAGACTCCTCCGGAAATGCAGATGGCTCTTTTATCTCCGGAAATGATTCATTGTCAATACATGAGGTGAGTGCAGATCTTATACGCAGAGCCTTGGAGAGAAACAACGGAAAACGTAAGCTTGCAGCTGCAGAGCTTGGAATATCGGAGAGAACATTGTATAGAAAAATAAAAGAGTTAAATTTAGACCTATGAGGAGATTGATTTTATTGGCATTTGTTTCTATAACTCTCACATCTTGCGGGATTTATTCTTTTTCCGGCACCTCAATTGCACCGGATGTTACTACAATTACAATATATAATGTAGAGAACAGGGCAATGAGGGTTAACCCTGCTCTGAGTAACTCTCTAACAGAGGCTCTTAAGGATAAGTACAGAAAGCTGACCAAGCTTAGACTGGTTAACGACGGAGGAGATCTTTTGATAGATGCCCAGATAACAAGCTATGAGACAGCCTCTATTGCAGTTACAGCCCAGGAGATTGCAGCTCAGAACAGACTGACCGTTACCCTAAAGCTTACCTTTACTAATGTGAAATATCCAAAGGAGAGTTTTGAGCGTAACTTTGCAGAGTTTGAGGACTATCCGTCAACAAGCTCTCTTGATGCGGTTGAGTCACGACTTGTCGAGAGTATTATCGAAAAACTCACAGATAAGATATTCAATGAAACTGTTGCAAACTGGTAGAAGATGCTTAATTTAAAAATATCAACTCTTGAGAAGTATATAAGCAGATACCCTTGGTTTTCTGCCGGATACCAAGAGGTATATAAAAAGATATGTCAGATTGAAGGAGATGATGGAGAGGCCTATCTATCTAAGGCTGCGTCACATGTATGGTCCAGATCAAACCTTTACAGAATACAGAAAGCTTGTAAGGAGGCCGCAAAATTACGGGAGTCAGAATCTGCAGCAAAGCAGGTTTCTGAAACAGTTGCCGA
>CAZCXB010000224.1:0-2933 GCA_964502485.1 uncultured Muribaculaceae bacterium
TTTTTTAAAGAGATCTAAAGAGAGCAACTGAGCATCGCCCTCATATTGTTTAAGATATTTTACCATCGCATCCGATTTGAAAATATCAGGCATATTTTGGTAATATCTTACCATCATATTCCTGAACATCTTTCTATCCACCTCTAAATCCCAGTTTTCAAAAAACTGATGAGTAAGTCCTATCAATCTTTTAGCCTCTGAGTTTGCTGCTTTGATATCTATATTTTTCCTGGAGTAGATAGCGGCCAGCTTTTCAAACTTACCGATAAAAGGAACAATTTCAGAGCCGTTTATACCGGCTTCATTAAAATAAGCTTCTGCCAGATTATAAACAGCTACATCTTTATATAGCTCCTCCATCCTCTCCAGAATACCTGAATACCTCTCCTCTCTTTTTGAATCTGCAGCAACCCATCTTTTAAAATTACCCTCTTCAACCCTTTTTTTATTCACCAGATCCATTCTGGTAACTCCCATTATTTCGCCTCTCCATCTTAGATAGCTATTCTCTATTGAAGATAGTCTGGTAGTGTACCTAAACCTTAGTTGGGGATTCTCATCAATTGCACTATTTATTATCTCAATCTTCTCCTTTCGTATTCCTACTTTATGAACATTCTCCCCATAAATTATTCTATCAAGTGCAAATGATGGAACATACTCTTTCGTCGAGCCGGGAAATCCAGCAACCATTATAAAATCGCCATCATTAACACCTTTTAATGAAATTTTCAAGTAACTGGCAGGTTTATAAGGCACATTCTTATTAGAAAAAGAGGATGGCTTGTTCTCTTTGTTTGAATATACCCTTAATATAGCAAAATCACCGGTATGCCTTGGCCAGCTGTAGTTGTCCTTATGACCTCCAAACTTACCTATTGAAAATGGTGGTGCAGCTACCATTCTGATGTCCCTGTAAACCGCATACACATTCATTATATATTGACTGTTGCCAAATAGAGCCTGCATTCTCACTTCGTATCCTGAACCTTTTGTTGCCAAAGAGGCTAACCTCTTTCCATTTTCATCAATCTTTAAAGAGCGCTCCGGACCTGTAAGAGCATCAGTTCCCTCAAGAATAGTCTCAGTGACATCTTCCATTCTGATTAGTTGCTTCATCTGCAGGCCTCTGCAAAGTGACTCCTCTGCTCTGTTGCGTGCCCAGTAGCCATATTTTAAGAAATCATTCTCGCTATTAGAAAACCTCTCGATATAAGAGAGTATAACGTGATAGTTTGTTATTATTAGCCCACTGTCCGAGATAAAACTTGCGGTACCGAAACTTCTTAAATTGGCCCCCTCTCCCATAAGCCCTATAACAGCATCTTTGATACAAGCCCTGTTTATACTGTAAATCTCCTCTGCACTAAGTTTAAGACCCATCTTTCTCATTTGCTCAAACTTCTGATTCTTGAGCAGTAAAGGGAGCCACATACCCTCATCGGCAGCAGAGTTATTGGGAAATAACAAAAAAAGGAAAGCAAAAAACGTTATAATCACCCTCTTCATTTTATCTATTTTATTGTTCATCTATTTATCTCTTTTCTATAATATCAATTAAAAAAACATAGTGCTCTCTTCTCGCCTTAGAGCTCTTAGCCAGCTTTTTAATTCGTGCAACAGTTTTACTTAACTGACTAAATCCGGCTTCACTTATAACTGCAGTCGAGCCTGTTATTGGCTCCTCTCCCTTGTAGCTAATTTTGGAAATATTCCTGAGCATCTGAATATATGTGATCTGAATATTTTTTTCATATAGAGAGTCGCCTCCCAGGATTTGCCAGATAAAAGTATCTAGATCCTGAAGATACTCTTTTAAAGAGTAGGCGTTTTTTGATAATGAAGCACTGCTAAGAATTCTCGGCAAAATAAAGTTATTCAGAAGCGATGAGACCAGCTCTGACTCTTTTTTTAAAACATCTTCTGTCAAAGAGCCGGTAATTATAGCTAACTCCTCTCTATCCAGATATTTTGGAGCCTCTTTTATCTGTTCAAGAATGAATTTAAGAGCCTCTCTCTGTCTATCTGCTGTAACAGGAGTGTACTTAACGCTCCCTTCAACTGCAGGCCCCTGGATAGTATATACACCTCCCAAATACGACATTGATAGAGAGATATATCTAAAATACTGTTTTGATAAAGATTCATATCTATTCTCAATATCCTTCAAAGTTCCTCCTGCAGTTAGTGTCCAATTGATTAAACTATCCAGAATAATTCTGGTATTCATAATACCATTTAAAGAAGATACAAGAATATCGTTTCCAAGTGATTCAGGCTGGGAAGAGGGGTCAGGTGAGATAGCAGCAGTGATGAATGGAGCAAAAAGATACATTGGATCTGATCCCTTAGATGCAAACAGAGAGTCAAGTGCCTGAAGCTCTTGATGTGGAGATTCTGCCCCGTGAATGTATTTATATCCATACTCAATTGATAAATAGTCATATGGACCGAGTACCGGAGGGGTCATTTTTACCCCTCTCTCAAAATCTCCCGGTTGTGCAATATGGTTATATCTTGCATAGTCCATAATGGAAGCAGTTGTTCCATACTTAGCTGTGAAGGTAGCTGACCTTAGAGAGTCTGGAGGGTATGCATAAGAGCTTCTCATATTGTGCTGTAATCCCAGCATATGTCCCACTTCGTGAGCAATCGCATATCTTATCATCTCCCCTGTCATCTCTTGATCGTACTTTAGAGCTCTGGCTCTTGAATCTACGGCAGCAGTCTGTGTAAATCGCCACATATTAAGAAGGTTAACTACATTGTTCCACCACAACACCTCTCCGTTAACTATCTCTCCGCTTCTTGGATCAACCCATATCTGGCCCGCTGCATTGGCCTCCTCGAGAGGAATATAACGTATAACATTTGTCTTGATATCGTATGGGTCAAACAGTGAATCATTAACCGGGAACTCTTTTGCAATAATG
>CAZCXB010000225.1:0-2881 GCA_964502485.1 uncultured Muribaculaceae bacterium
CTCTCTGCAACCCACATAGTAAATTTGGTCTCGTCTCCATCCATAAATTTGGGTTTCTCCTCAACCATCATAAAGGGTACCTCTTTTTTGGTTGTATCAGAGAGTTCACTCTCCGAAATCCTGTCAATCATCTTTTGGTTAGATGGATCTTCATTACTTTGATTACTTAATGAAGTTCCGTTTGCACTGTTAAATGAGACCATTGTAAAGAGGATTAGTAGTGAAAGCAGGGTTGCTGATACAGCTTTAAATCCTGCTCTTTTTTGTTCTAAATTTTCCATTTTCCTGAATCTTTTTAATGTTAATGATTTATTTAAACTGTTAGAGAGATACGGTGAGACCCCAAATTGGGTATTGAGCAGAAGCTTTCTGTAATCAACTAATGAGCCTCCGCAGGTTAAGACATCCCTGTCTGCCTGACACTCATGAGTCTCTACAAGGGCGTGCTTAAATAGATAGATAAAAGGGTTGAACCACTGAAAAATATTCACAGCATTAACAATCAGTATATCTAATGAGTGTCCTCTTGAAATATGGGAAAACTCATGTTTTATAACATAATCTCTATCGGATTCTGCAAGATTATCTCCAATAAAAATTGTATTAATAAATGAGAATGGCACCTCTACTTTTTTGCTGCAAACAATTGTATACTTTCCAAATCCTGCTCTTGTGGCGTTTGTATAGAGCCATTTGAGTTTAATCAGATGGAGTGAAATAAAAACCAGATAAACAGAGGCGATTATTATATAAATGTAATTGATAGCTATACCTAGTTTACGGGAATCAATGATGAAAGATTCATCTGCCTCACCTGCTGAACCCTCAGCTGTTGTAATGGCAGGTTCAAGGTAGTGTCTTAGATCCAATGGAGAGCTAAAACCAAAAGGGATCTCAATTAACGGAAAAACTGCAATTGAAGCAATTGAGGCAAGAATGAAAAGACGATGAAATTGATAGCTCCTCTCTCTCCTTACAACCAAGTGATAGAGCAGGAAAAGAATAGCCCCGCAAATCAATGATTCTGATATATATGTTAAAAGATTCCACATAATACAACTGTTTATTCTGTTTTATTCTCTCTCTTACTGTTCTCTATAATCTTCATAATTTCATCGGCCTCCTTAAGTGATATACCCTCTTTTTTTGAAAGAAAAGAGACCAGATTTGGAATAGAGTTGGAGAAAAAAGAGTGTAAAACACCTTTAAGATAGCCATTTAAATAGGCCTCTCTCTCAACAATCGGGTAGTAACAGTGTGTTTTGCCATAACTCTCATGATCTACAAATCCCTTTTTCTCAAGAATTCTGACTATTGTCGAGACTGTATTATATGCAGGTTTAGGCTCCGGCATATCATCTAAAAGATCATTAATAAAGGCTCTCTGCCGGGTCCAAAGATGCTGCATAATTTGCAACTCCGCCTTTGTAAGCTCTCTTGTAACCTTTTTACTCATAATTCAACTATTAAATTAGTTTTATAACTAATTCTTTAGTTAACAAAAACCTTGCCAAAATTTCACTTGCACCATTTGGGGTCTCACCATTTGGGGTCTGACCCCCATTTACCGTCGGTAAATGGGGGTCAGACCCCAAATGTTCCCAAATGGTCACAATTGTTTAGGAAATGTTTAACAAATGTTTTTATTAATTTTGTGCAATGGAAATGTGTGAAGAGAAGTTAGTTTTACTTGCGGATGAGTATAATCATCCAAAATATTTCATAAATGATCCGATAAGGTTCCCGAGACATTTTTTTGAATTGTATAATAAGGGGGAGGCTCTGTTACAGGATGTAGAGATTTCGGCTCTATTGTGTGCCCATCTTGCCTGGGGAAGAAGAGATATGATTGTAAGAGATTGCGGCAGACTTATGGACGAGATGGAGTGGAGACCATACAGATATATAATGAACGGAATCTATCGAGATGACCAGAAGAGCCTTCACAGGACGATCAAGTGGTGTGAGATAGCAGCCATATGCAGGAATCTTAGGGAGTATTACCAAAATAGCGACTCATTGGAGAGTCTTAAAGCAGAGGATATACGCACAATAATACTTGGAAGAAAAAGCGACCTTAGAGCTGCAAATAAAAAAATTCATATGTTCCGCCGCTGGATGATAAGAGATGATAAAATTGTAGATATTGGGGTCTGGAAAAGCAGCTCACCTGCCGACCTTATCATTCCACTTGATGTACATGTTCACAGAAGTGCTCTCGAACTTAATATTACCCAAAGAAAAAGCGTTGATATAATAACGGCAAAAGAGATTACACAATATCTTGGAAGAATTTTTCCAGGTGATCCTTGTAAGGGAGACTTTGCACTTTTTGCCAGTGCAGTTTCGGATAAAGGAAAAATGTAGTAACTTTGGATAATAAGCAGGTACAACATGGCAAATCTATATATAATATCGGGATGTAACGGAGCAGGAAAGACAACTGCTTCATACACCATATTACCGGAGATGCTATCCTGTAAAGAGTTCGTCAATGCTGATGAGATTGCAAGAGGTCTATCTCCATTCAAACCTGAGAGTGTCTCTATTCAGGCAGGAAAGATTATGCTCGAACGAATTCAAAACCTTATTGCTAATGGCATGGATTTTGCCCTTGAGACCACTCTTGCTACAAGGACACATGCAAATGTCATTAAATATGCACAGGCAAGCGGATACAAAGTGACATTGGTTTTTTTCTGGTTGAGCCTCCCAAGTCTTGCCGTCGAGAGAGTTAAGATGCGAGTCGCCTCAGGAGGTCACAATATTGAAGAAAAAACTATCCGTAGAAGATACGATATTGGAATAAAAAACTTATTTTCGCTGTATATTCCACTATGTGAATACTGGATGATAATAAATAACTCCTCGATCCCTCAAG
>CAZCXB010000226.1:0-2873 GCA_964502485.1 uncultured Muribaculaceae bacterium
ATTACTTCTGTATCTGTTGTCATAGCCAACCCAGAGGACTCACTGCCGCTTTTCCTTGCTGACATCATTAACGAGTAAAGAATGCTCCTTACAAGTGTTCTATTTTTTACGCAATTACCTTTTGTTAATGCCAGCCCGAAAATTGAACCCATTAGAATTACTCCTTTAAGAAATACGCACCACAGTGCCCAAGGTATCAGACCACAATACCTCACCGTTCTTTACTTTATTACCAATGTAACTTTTAACAAACAGTGCTACGTTTTCTGGTAGCTCAACCGGTTCATTACCTAATGTTTTTCCTACTTCGGCAATCCAGTCGTCCATTGTTTTTGACCCATTAACAAGGCGCAAATCAATGTACATACCTAACGTGCTTTCTATAACAGACTCTTCAGGTACGGCTATTACAAGGTTTTGTTCAATTTCTTCCCACGTTTCCCCCGCGCTTAACCTTATTGCTGCTGGACGTTCTGCCAATTGTTCCAGAATACCATATGCCGGGCCAATATCAAGAAGAATATGTTTAAGCTGGCGTACCAATTCAAGAGACTCCCCGATCAGTACATCATAATACTTATGCAGCTTGGATGTATTGCAAAAGCGATCACCATCTTTCCAGCCCTTTCTGTTGTTTAAGAGGGCTTCTTTGACTTTCTTTGCATTACTCATCCATTCGTCACTACCTACTTCCAGTACACCATACCTGGAGATCTCTATCGCCTTAATCATCAAGGCGTAGAACATACAGCCTATTGCTGCTACAGCGCTTGGCGCGAGCAAACAATCGCACACCCTCATTTCGAGGTGCAGTTGTTTGACATCTCCGGAACCATCAAATCTCGTATAGTTGTAGTTAACCCAACCGTACTTGTTCCCGCCAGCGTTGTCTGATACCAACCTCTGGACAGTACTCATGGAATGAGGAACAGATGATATCTCAAGAATAGACACCCGATACTTTTCCCATCTGGTCAGTTTTTCTTTTTCTGTGAGCCCCATTGTCATCCATGTAATAGCGTTTTGGTAGCGTCTACACAACTGGTGAAAATTCGCCAGTACTATTTGCGGAAGCGGTCTTTCCAACTCACTTACCGTATTGGATGTACCTAACGGGCTATTACCGGCGTTTACCAAATTAGCATAGTATGCCGCCAAAATATGCATATGAATACTGCAGCGCTCGTTTACATAGGCGCCCTTTTTAACCGCGGAGTCAATAATTTCTTTGACCATACGGTAGTATTCAAAGTAATCAACCCGACGGCCTATGGTTATAACTTCCATACCTTTATTGCCCAACAAACTACCATCCGTTACAATGCTATGCACGCCGGACTTATTTATTGAACCATAGCTATGCGAAGGAGCTAACTCACGGTCAACAGTGGCCCTTATATGGTCAGGATTATGTTTCGGATCAAACTTGTATTCACAGGTACCGCACGTTCTTGTAAAACCACCGCAGTTTGAACAAGCGCTTACAAAACCAGTGCAAAATTCTGCCGGGCACTTAAAGACGTAGGTAGCACAGTCATCACAAGTTTTATTTCCTTTACTGCACGCTCCCTCTACATTATGTGCACAGCGGGATACATGCGGTTTATCAGAACAATCCTCATAGGACATGCACCAATTCCAGCAGTTGTTGTCTTGCAATTTAGCACAGGGACAGTATTTGTTATCTCCTCTACAATCCCCTTTACTTTCAGGTAAATTAAACTCGAATTCCATACCCACTTTGAGAATCTTTCCGAGCATTACCTTCCAATACCTTACATCTTGTGCGGACAGCGGTGGTTTACTGTCATTATTGAAAAACAACCACTTATTGTTATTCATTCCTTCCTCCGTAAAACATAATGCTGAATGGAAACTATTAATTAAAGGTTACAATCCGTGATAACGTAGCTCGTTATTATGAAGTAACCAATTATCATCTATACTGGGACTAAACTTATTTTGTAGGTTTAAGAAAAGAGTTTCTACTGAAGTACTTCTTTTATTAAAACCCACCATTTTACACACGTCGGTCACTATTTTATTTCTGTGCTTAACCACACCCTCTGTACCAGGAACACGGATTAATTCTACCAACTCGTTTTGGGACGGTACATTTGGGTATAGTTTATTTAAATTTATATCATTATTAATGGAAGAAAGATCTGTAAAATTATCAGTGCACAGTTTTATTCTACTTACTATGTCTTCTATAACAACCGCGCCCAAAGATAGTAAACCAGTTGTTAGTATGGGGTGTTTTAACATCGCTCCACCAGCAACTCTATACTCCAAAGTGCGGTAGTCCAATCTGTAATCACCTGCTTTACCATAAGGTACAAATGTTGCGCACCTTCTCTGGCTATCTTCTATTCCTTCTTGTAACACACAAGGCATTCCTACATAATAATCAAGCACCCTAACTATCTGTTCGATGACTGGTACTTTTATGTTGGTGTTACCTAATAAATCATTGGGTAATCCAAAATGTAAATGAAATCCGGCAGTCAACCCACCATAACCAGAAGCGGCAAGTAGTTTTATATGTCTATGCCCTTTTTTATCGATACGTTCTCGCGCTTCCATCAGTTGCTTTCTTATATTGTTTACAACCACGTGTTCATCTACACTTGGGGCTGGCCTTATTTCCGCCAGCATCCCGTCACTACCCACAGGATTATGTTTATTAAAATATCTGTTGGCTGGAACTATATTTTTATCTGAAACCAGAAAAAATTCTGGGTCACAGCCTAATGTGATATCGTTTACCACTTTTAAATCACATTCATTATGAGAATTTACATTTAATTTGTTAAAAAGTTCTGACGTTACGTAAGCATTTTCTTCACCTTGATCTAAATCCTCTTTGAATG
>CAZCXB010000227.1:0-2832 GCA_964502485.1 uncultured Muribaculaceae bacterium
GCCCACAAGAGTCCTTTATGTAAGCTCGGAAATCTTCCCTTATCTGCCGGAATCAGCTATATCAAGGATTGGTCGCTATCTTCCACAGGGGATACAGGAGAGAGGATGTGAAATCCGCTCATTTATGCCCAGATACGGCATTATAAACGAAAGAAGAAATCAGCTTCATGAGGTTATACGTCTTTCGGGGATGAATATCGTTATAAATGATATTGACAGGCCATTAATTATCAAGGTATCATCAATCTCTTCCGCAAGGATGCAGGTCTATTTTATAGACAACGAAGATTACTTCTATCGAAAAAATATCTATGGTGACGATGAGGCCGAATTTTTTAACGACAATGACGAAAGGGCGATATTCTTTGCAAGAGGTGTGTTGGAGACTGTAAAAAAACTGAGATGGAAGCCGGATATAATTCATTGTCAGGGGTGGATATCTCACTTCCTCCCCCTATTTCTAAACAAAGTATATTCGGATGACCCCATATTCTCCGACAGCAAAATTATAATATCTCTTTATAACGACGGTCTTAATCAGGTGTTTAACGAAAATACACGATCCAAAGTGCTGGTGCCCGGCATCAAAAACAAGGATATGGAACTTCTTAACCCTGCTAATGGCATAAATCTTGCTAAACTTGCAATACAGTACTCCAACGGGATAATTTTAGGCCAGGAAAATCTGGATGACGAGCTCTCCGAGGCTATTGAAAAAAGCTCATTGCCGTCTCTCGGATTTATTGACACTACAGCCGCAGAGTCAACCTATATAGAAGAGTACAAACAGTTTTACGATAAAATCTTAGCTAAAAAATGACTATAAGGAACATCTTTCGTTCTGCAGCAGCGATCATCATTTCCACACTTATCACATCTTGTATAGAGACCGATAAAACAACAGGTTCCGGCCTTATTCCCGGGGATCAACTCCTTAAGGTAAAAAGCGCGGAATTTGATCTGCCCGTTCAGATGAAGCTCTCCGACAGTCTTCAGACGCTGTTCTCAGGTTCAATTGTAGTAGGTACTTACAAAGATCCTGACTTCGGGCTTGTAGAGGCCTCCTCTGCTTTTCAGGTTATTCCATCATTCTCCTCCGGAGATTTCGGAGACAATCCTGTTGCAAAGTCATTCAAGATGTATGTTCTTGTGGGAGATAAATCCTTCTTCTATGAAAGAGATCAATATGTTCCCCAAAACTTCTATGTATACAAGCTTACAAAAGATTTAGACTCCAGCGTAGCATACAACAACTCGATTACAGATTCCGATTACGAAACTGACCGGATTAATCTTGGAGGCAGTATGTACTTTGGAGGAGACAGTCTTGTTATGGATATCTCCCTTAATTACGCTCAGGAGCTGCTTGGGGCCAATCAGCTTGAGAGAGACAGCCTCACTCACTTCCTTAAGAGGTTTAAAGGGTTGTATATGAAGAGCGATCCGCTTCCGGGGTCACTGGAAGGGGGGAGATTCAATATTATCAATCCGCTTGATATCTATTTTATTATGGAGTACCGTCATGTGGATGCAGCCAATAATATTGATAAGGATAGTATTATCACCTACTATGTATCCGACTCGTACCCATATGTGAACAGATTCAATCACAGTTCACAATCCCTTGCCTCTGCCAATCCTCAAAACAAGCTCTATCTTGAGGGATTTGCAGGTGTTAAACCATATATAGATTTCAAGGAGGTTAAAGCCGGTATAGAGTCATGGGCAGCGGCAAACAACAATATAGACCCTGCCAAAATCATAATAGCAAAGGCAGAGATCAGAATGACCTTCGAATATCCTGAGGATTTCACAAGATTTACTTACTACCCATCGCAAATATTCCTATGTACCCGAGAAGAGAGGGGGAGCGACGAGAATAAAACAATAATGTATAACCCGATAGAAGATATATCCTATTATGAGTCAAACGGATTTATAAACAGATCTCTTCTATACTACTCCCTTGATATCAGCTCATATCTGCAGAGGGTTCTTCAGGGTAAATACAGTGGGAAATCTCTTGAGACATATCTGTTCCCTATACTAAAACAGAGTGACTACTACTCCGGAGCTGTTTACTACTATGTTCAAAACACATTGTATGGCAAGGCTGTACTCAATGGAAGAGGAGTGACACGCAAACCGAAACTTGTTCTCACCTATACAGTTATGCCGTAACATTTAAGATTATTCGGCATTTTAAAGAATCAATATTGGAGATTCTCCCACTATTGATATTATTGCATTGTCCAATGTATTATACAAAATAGTTACATAGCCAATTTTGGATCTATAATTTATTGGGACACCAGTAATAGACTCCTGATTCAAAGGGGGTATCACTGATGTAGGATTGCCCAGGGAGTCTCTAATCTGAGAATCAGTATAAGCTTGCCCAAGCTCTAAACCATTTACTTTTATTGAAGTATGTTGTGAATAGAGATTTGTGATAGCGAAGAGAGAGAATAGAAGAGAACAGATTAATACTTTCATTTAAATTTTGTCATTTTAAGAATCCCGGACTCTTCAATACCCGGGATTCAGTTACTTCATTCTTTCTAACTAGGGAAACTACAACACATTAAAGTAATAATACCATTATTGTGATATATATCAAACCAGGCATCACCGCGTCCTTTAAATTCATAATGGCTATTTCCACGTGAGATAAGTTGACCAAAGCCCAATTGATTAAATTTTGTTACAGGATCACCAACTTTTATACCACCTTGTATGGCTAATGTAAAAACAGCAAAACGATTGTCTTCTAAAGTAAACGCTCCGAAGCATCCATTTTCGCTAAATCTGAAAAGATTTGGACCGTAGTAA
>CAZCXB010000228.1:0-935 GCA_964502485.1 uncultured Muribaculaceae bacterium
CTAATAAAGAGTCAATATATAGTAAAGAGGTCTATTTCAAAGCAATAAACACCCCAATCTGTTCTAAAATAGAGATGGATGGTATTATCTCAAGGTTTGAGCAGATAGTGGAGAGGCATAAAACAGATGTTGCAATATTTGAGATTGGAACAGGTAGAGAGTTTACATATAGTGACTTACACTCTAAGGTGGAGGCCATATCTTCACTATTAACAGAGAACAACATAGAGCCTCAAACAGTAATTGGAGTTGTGACAAACAGAGGGGCTGCATATGTAGCTAATCTGCTTGCAATCATTAAACATAGATGCATTTTTGTACCGATAGACAACTCACAGCCCCGCGATCGGATTGATTATATAGTGGAGGACTCCGGTTGCAGTTACATAATTGATGAGAGCGAGCCCACCCGGCTAATCAAAAAAGATAGATGTAATTTAAGGGTAGAGAGGCCAAAAACAGATGGCGCCTACATAATTTACACCAGCGGTACAACAGGAAGACCAAAAGGGGTGCTCATTTCACAAAGAGCTTTGGTTAACTTTGTTGCAGCAGCATCTGACCTCTACAAAATAACTCCTCAAGAGAGAGTTCTCCAGTTCTCCTCACTAACCTTTGATGCATCTATTGAGGAGATTTTCTGTACCACACTAAACGGTGCAACTCTTGTAATGAGAGACTCTCAGATGAACGACATCAGATATCTCATTGAGAGATCTGCGCAGTTACACATAACCGTTTGGGACCTCCCAACCGCTTTTTGGCGTGAGATTCTGCTATCCGGACTCTATGACACTGTTCCTAAAAGTATTCGGTTAGTTATTCTGGGGGGAGAGGCCCTAAAGGTATCAGATCTAAAACTTTTCCAAAGTTACGCCCAAGGCCATAAACTTATAAACAGCTATGGACCTACAGAGACTACAGTTGTATCACTT
>CAZCXB010000228.1:945-2806 GCA_964502485.1 uncultured Muribaculaceae bacterium
AGGTACCAATAGGAAGACCTTTAGCAGGTTATGGAGCTGCTGTTTTTGATGAAAAGATGGAGCTCTGCTATCCATATCAACCCGGAGAGCTAATGATTTCGGGAGATTCGCTCGCCTGCGGCTATATCAACGACCCAAAGAGAACCCAGGAGAAGTTTTTCACAAAAGATGTTCGTTATTACAAAACGGGAGATAGAGTCTTTTACGACAACAATGGAGTGATCTATTACCTCTCAAGAGTAGATTCACAGGTAAAAATCAGGGGATTCAGAATTGAACCACAAGAGGTTGAGATAAAAATTAAAGAGATTGAGTTTGTAAAGGATTGTGCTGTAATAGCGATACACAACAAAACTTCGGTAGAACTTGTCGCCTTTATTGTATTAAATAAAAGATTATCAATAGTTAATGATACCTCACAGGAGGGCTCTCTTCAAAAAGATATTAGAGGAGCAGCCTCAAAAGTTTTGCCGGACTATATGATTCCTGCACATCTCCTCCTTTTGGAGAGTATTCCACTCAACCATACCGGCAAGAGAGATATAAAGAGACTGGAAGCGCTATATCAAAATTTTAAAAAAGAGAGCAATTTAACAAACTCTCTACCCGATAATGCATCTGCACAGGAGAGAGAGATCTTGAAGATATGGCAGGAGGTGCTCAATTACAATAATATCTCTCCGGAATCCTCCTTCTTTGATATTGGTGGTGATTCTCTAAGCGCTGTTAGGATGGTTGCGCAAATAAACAAAAGATTGACCTTAAAAAACATTCTGCCACTATCTGCACTTATTAACAACCCTACAATAGAGAAATTAAGTGCATATATAGAGAGATCTGAATCTCTATCCAACGAAGAGTGTTGCAAGTTAATGGTTCCTATAAGAGAGTACGGCAATAAAGAGAGTCAAAAAATTCCTCTTTTTGTAATTCACGGCGGGGGACTCAATATTTTGCTTTACAGGTCTTTATCTACTCAACTTAGCCCCAAAAGATCTATATATGCCCTTCAGGCAAAGGGGCTGGATGGAAAATCGGATCTAAGCACAACTGTAGAAGAGATGGCAATGGACTATTTAGATGAGATACTTAAAGTGAGAGCCCAGGGCCCAATCTATCTTCTTGGATTCTCACTTGGAGGCTTTATAGCATATGAGATTGCACAAAGGCTACAGGAGCGGAAAATTGAGGTTGGATTTGTTGCAATGGTAGACTCTGTTGCCACTCTGGCAAAGAGAGGTGAGGTTGAGCGAAGCACTCTTGATAGAGTTAACTTGGCTTTGATATGCTCTCTCTTTAGAGGATTCTATGTGTTACAAGCTTTTCTTAAAGGAGACAGGGAGTTAATCAAGACTAAACTCAGAAATCTAAGGATTAAATTGGAGTATTCGGCAATAAAGCTAAAGTTAAAAAGAGCAAAAGTTGTGAGAATTCCATTTGTAGATGGAATCCCACAGTATCAGAATAAAAATATCAAGATTATTATGCACAATGCTCTCAAATCATACGAAATACAACCCGCTAATTTTGATCTTGAACTCATTAAAGCTCAAAAGAGTACTTTTTATATCCGGGACAGAGTCACCTACGGATGGAGTGACTATGCGTTGAAAGAGCTTAATATGACCATAATGCCGGGAGAGCACTCAAGACTCTTTTCAGACGAAAACAGCAGAGATTTTGCCCAAAAGCTGGATAACATTATGGAGAGGTATGATAAGAGGTATGACAAGTGATATGAGAAGAGGTATGACGAGAGGCTTGACAAGAGATATGACAAATGATTTAGTTAAAGAGGTAACACCCTGTTGGCTTAAATTTAGTGAGATACAGTACCCCGGTATTGGTAGTGATATGCTCT
>CAZCXB010000229.1:0-2804 GCA_964502485.1 uncultured Muribaculaceae bacterium
TTACCTCTGCAAATCTTTGCTCTGCATTGCGGTAGTGGTATTCGTTTACCCACAGCGTGTCGTCGGCGTCAAATGCGATTAGTTTTATATTGCTGTTAAATCTCTTATTGACTATCATCAGATAAAATTTGGTGCAAATATATCGCTTTTTTTAGCGGATAATGGAGATATGCTCACCATTTTTGGTATATCCCTCAACCACAATATTTAAACGGGTTTTTCTATCCGATGTGTAGAACTCAATTTGAGCGTTTCCATCCTTATCAGTCTTAACAGAGGGGATCCAAAGCAGGGTTGTTCTGGTGTCGTAGCTGACTGCATTGTTGTCCTCCTCCTTTGAGTAGTCGGGAGAGTAAAAGCGGGAGGGTTTTTGCCAGCCGAGAGGCGACACCAGCTTTGTGTTGAAATACCAATCTCCTGAATTTACCCTTGCATGTCGTAATGTTACCATGATAACCCCCCAAAGTGTTCTAAACATAAAGCCTTCATTACCTTTTAGATAAGCAATATTTTCTACATCATCTACTGTATACATATCCAGATCTGCTGTACTCTGTACCTGTGAGCGATTGACAAAAACCAGTGGAACCCCCTGATCTCCTGTAATACTAAAAGACCTTGTACTGACTACGGTCCGTCTGCCATCCTCCGCAGATGTTCCATACATCAGCCCGGGGAAATTGCCTACAACATAGTCAAGAAGAGACATTCCGGAGTATAGATCCAGCTCGCTTCTCTCTCGTATCTGTCTTCTGTCAAAATATTGATTAAAGGGGGAGGGGTTGTATTTTGGAGCAAACTTCGGAGATGAACTAACAACAGCGGCATTAAGGGTAACTACGCTGCCTCCGCCGTTATCGTCAAAGATACGGTTATATATTATGCTTCTCTCTCTATCTATCCAGCCTCCTCTTTTTACCGGGAAAGGGTAGTTAAAAATTGGGGGGAACTGCTGCTCATCTATAATAAGATAGTACCCTTTCTGCCCCTGCCTTCCTGTGCAAGAGACAATAAAGTTTGTGCTGTCCGGGAAGTTGAGGTCTGTTATGGAGAAGTGTCCGCTTTTTGTAAGGTCCTCACTTACTGCCAGATTTATCTCAGGTGCCAGTACAGATATAATTGCCCTCTTTGTATTTCTCAGAGTGCTGGTTGCTCTGCCGGAGAATGACTGAGTCACCTCTTTTTGGTGTCTGTATCTTTTGCTGTTATAGAGGGGCTCACCGTTCGGTAATGCATGGTTCATGATTGCAGGGATATCATAGTATCTCCACCCCTGAACCATCATAAGAAGATCCATAGCTCTCTCTCTGTTCTCGATACCATCACCGAAGTAATGGGCAGCGTTCTCGATATGCCCCTTTATCTCGGACGAGAGAAGCATATAGGATTTAAAATTATCACTCGAGTTGTCATAAGGGGCAAGATAGCTGTCTGTTACAGATAGTGAGAACTCACCCTCTACAGGGTTGCCTAATGAGTCTCTAAGCGATAGTGTGTAATTGGCCCTCTCTCTTGTACCTAATTCGTCGTCTCCCTTTGTTGAGCTGATTGTAGCAGTGGTCGGGTTTTTTGGATACTTGAATATTAGTCTCTCTGCTAGGATATTAGCATAGTCGTCTGAAATTAAAATATGGTTGATTCCGTCGGATAGTCTCTCCTGACTGATTACTATTAATCTCTCATTATGCCCGGATGTGGACTCTCTTCCGTTACTTCCCGATATGCTCTCGTAGTAGAATATCTCGTTGCCGTCATGAATTATAAGGTTTGCCCCTTTAGATACAATAGAGGCAGAGATAGTGGTGTTAATAAACACCTTACCATCCCTTGTAAGAACATTTACCACTCCTCCTTCTGCAGATGGTGAGGGGAGATTGAACCTTTTAGAGCCTACAGAAGGGTTATCCCCATTTATGTAGTAACTCTCTCCTTTTACAGGGTAGATCCTTATTGATCCCATCCCGTTATGCTCTGTTTTAAATGATGTTATTAAAGAATCCCTGCTGTTGTATAGATTCCCGGATAGAACCATACCTCTTCCTTTGGTGTTTACAGCCTTAAAAGCTATTACAGAGAATCTCTCTTCAAGATATCGTCCACTCTCGGGAAAGAAGGTGATATTTCCGATAGTGTCAATTAGATTCATATTATCGCTACTCTCAGAAAACTCACCGGTTACATCCTCGCCGCTTACAATCTCACTGCTGATTCCGGCATCCCCCCTTTTTGCGGGATTTACAATTGCTATCTCTTTATGGAACATATACTCCGGTTGGAAATTGATCATCCACGCCGTATATGCCCTAAGTGTATACCTGCCTGACCTCAGATTTAGATTAATTGGCATCTGCCCTGCAAAACCATCATCCCCCTTTTTTATTTTTACCCTTGCAATAAGTGTATCCTGATATAGTTCTGCATAGATAAACTTACTCTGCTCAACGCTGTTTAGCTGGGAGCTATTCTCAAGGTAGCCCCGGAACCAGATAAACTCACCGGCAACGTATAGCGATTTATCGGTGTGCAGATATAGCTTTTCCGGAGAGAGTATTTCGGAGAATTCAGAAAATTTTGCAATGAGAGAATCTCTGATTATCTGCGCATTGGCAGGTTTTATTGATACAAAATTCAAAAAAAGCAGAGATAGAATAATAGGCGAAAATCTATTTCGTGAGTTCATATAAAAATGAATAGTCTGTGAAATTCGTGGATGTCAGTAGATTCGCTACATAAATCTTGCCAAAAAAAAGACCTTGGCAAGGGTTGTGGACCTTGGCAAGGGTTGTGGACCTTGGCAAGGGTTG
>CAZCXB010000230.1:0-2790 GCA_964502485.1 uncultured Muribaculaceae bacterium
CAAGTATGTGGTCTGCTGTGTAGGTGTAAAACAGAGAGTTATTCTTGGACTTACGGTTATTCACGCAGCTGCCGCCCCATAAACGGCAGGCAGCTGATGGACGGGAAATAACCGTAAAAGGACAGGAAATAACTCTCTGTTTTGCCGCAATGGTTGCCAAGGTCCACAACCCTTGCCAAGGTGTACCACAACCCTTGCCAAGGTTAAATTGTCTGCAGGTATGCGTAAATGGCGATGATGCTGAAGCCGACTGCGATAAATGTTGCATAGATATAGGAGACGGCTTTTAATCTGCTTAGCCATTTGTTGTTGTTTGCCCCGATTGTCTGGAATGCGCTCCAGAAACCGTGTGTGAGGTGAAACCAAAGTGCGGCAAACCAGATAAGATAGCATATTACTATCCAGATATTTGAGAAGGTTGTCTCCATAAGGATGTTGCCGTTCTCTGCATGACCGCCGGTAAACTCTGCAAGCTGCATCTTTGCCCAAAAGTGTGTCAGGTGAAAAGCAAGAACGCCGCCAATGATTATCCCGAGTACAAACATATTTTTAGATGCCCACGAGTCTGTCTCAGCTCTGTTTGAGACCTCATATCTCTCCGACCCGCGTGCTTTTCTATTATAAAGGGTTAGATAGACAGCATAAACTATATGAATTACAAAGCCCGCGGCAAGTGCGGGAACCATAACCACTATAAGTGGCGATCCCATAAACTCGATAACGGTATCGAAAGCTTCCGGCCCAAAGAGATAGGCTGAGTTTGCTAACAGATGGATAAGGAGGAAAAAAATCAGGAAAAGACCGGAGATGCTCATTATGAGCTTTCTTCCAATTGAGGATGTCAATATATTTCCCATTTTATTGTGTGTTAATTTATAAATCCAAAGAGGGCTCAAAGATAAGCTCTTGCTTGGTATTTTCATAATCTTTAGCTATTTTTGTTCGATTAAAACCTGTACGTTTTGGTTAAAAACATAGATATGAAATACAATAAAGTTCTTCTTAAACTCAGCGGAGAGAGCATGGGCGGAGAGGATGGAAAAGGGCTTGACGAGGCCGTTATAGGTCGCTATGCAAAGGAGATAAGTGATGTGGTTGCATTGGGAGCAGGAGTAGCCGTTGTAATTGGCGGCGGGAATATATTCCGGGGATTGTCCGGAACCGGAAAGGGTTTCGACAGAGTGAGGGGAGATCAGATGGGGATGCTTGCAACGGTTATCAACAGCATTGCGCTCTCTCTCGTTTTAAAGGGCTATGGCGTAGATTCAGAGGTTTTTACGGCTACTCCTATGGAGCCGTTTGCCCGTTACTATGTTAGAGATAAGGCTGCAGAACTTATGGAGCGAGGTGGGGTTGCAATTATTGCGGGAGGAACCGGCAATCCGTTTTTCACAACAGATTCTGCTTCGGCTCTTAGAGCTGCCGAGCTGGGAGTATCTGCACTACTTAAAGGGACAAGGGTAGATGGTGTTTATACTGCCGATCCGGAGAGAGATCCATCTGCAGTTAAATATAAGAGTCTCTCATATGATAAGGCGTTGGCAGATAATCTTAAAATTATGGATCTCACTGCTTTTGCTCTATGTAAGGAGAACAAAATTCCAATCATTGTTTTTGACATGAACTGCTCCGGTAATCTGCTTAAAATCATTAAGGGAGAAGAGGTTGGAACTGTTGTCTCATAATTTTTAATCGGTAATAATAATACAAACAGATATGGATATAAGTAAACAGAAAGAGGTAATAGCGGCAGCAAAGGAGCGAATGGAGAAAGCTCTGCTGCATTTGGAAGAGGAGCTGAAGACTTATCGTGCGGGCAAGGCGAATCCGGCAGTTTTTAATAACGTGGTTGTTGACTACTACGGTACACCAACTCCTGTTCCGCAGGTTGCAAGTATTACAACTCCCGATGCTAAAACTATGCTGATTCAGCCGTGGGACAAGAAGATGATTGCGCCAATCGAGAGGGCCATTATGGCTGCAAACATTGGCTTTACTCCACAAAATAACGGAGAGCATATCCGAATTAATGTTCCCCCTCTTACAGAGGAGCGGCGCAAAGATCTGGTTAAGAGAGTTAAGGCTGAGGGCGAAACAGCAAAGATAAGTATCCGCAATGCTCGTCGCGACGGAGTGGAGCTCCTTAAGAAGTATCAGAAGGATGGTCTGCCGGAGGATGTTGCAAAGGATGGCGAGGCTGCAATCCAGAAAGATACAGATGCCTGCAATAAGCGGGTTGAGGAGATTTTGTCGGTAAAAGAGAGAGAGATAATGACTGTCTGATCCAGCTGAAGCTGGAATTTATAGTCGGATTGTTATACCGAGTTTGCCGCCACTGAATGCGTTTCCTCCACCGATCTCAAGGTTTACCCCAAATTTGTCGCTAAAGAAGTAACGGCCACCGATTTGAGCTTGAAGGCCCAAGCCGGATGCGTGTGCTCCGGTGTATTGGTTGTCATAGTTCCAGATTAGATAACCTACATTAAGACCTGCATAGAAATCCCAAGGGGAAGGGATGTTCAATATTCTGTTGAAGTAGTAGTTCGCATTACCGGATACTCCCACTACAGAACCATATTTTGCCCTTCTGCGAAAAGAGAGCTCGGCTCCAAGAGTAATATCTCTGTGGACTCCAAAATCAACTCCTACATAGACAGGAAGTCCCCAAGAGGAGATTCCGACACCGGCATTGAATTGGGTTTTTGCTACAGGGCTTTGTGCATACATCAACGTTGCAAAGGCAACAAGTATAATTGTCAGTAGTGACTTTTTCATAATAGTGTATAAATT
>CAZCXB010000231.1:0-2743 GCA_964502485.1 uncultured Muribaculaceae bacterium
CTCTTTTATAATGCGTAAACATAAGATGCTAATCTGTTATATAAGAGGACTTAGCAACCTTGCAAATGACTCCTTTATCTGGTTTTTTACACCTCTTTTTGCCCATTTGGATGTAGCAAGACTTTTACATCTTTCTGTGTCTTTAATAAATTGATTTTCAATTTTTTGAGCAAGAGAGTTATTGTATATAATTCCGGTTATCTCAAAATTGTGCTCAAGAGAGCGGTTATCCATATTGGCCGAGCCGATTATACAGAACTCTCCATCTATTGATATTACCTTTGAGTGGTTAAACCCCTTTCCAAAAAGATATACCTTTACTCCCGCCTCAAGTAACTCTGTTGCATATGAGAGAGTACTCCAGTGTGCGATATTTGTATCTGATTTTTCCGGTATCATAAGTGAAACTTCGACACCTCCCAGAGATGCAATCTTTATTGCGTTAAGAATTGATTCATTGGGTGTAAAATATGGAGTTATGATAAAGATATGTCTTCTTGCATTTGTAATTGCAGCAAAATAGCACTGCATAATACTTGCCCAATCGCTATCCGGCCCTGAGGTTATTATCTGAGAATAGATATAATTATCTTTTCGTTCGATCTCTATATTATCACTTATTGAGACAGGATAATACTTTTTCCTTCTTTTAAATTGCTGGTTGATAATGAAGTACCTATCCAGTAAAAAGCTCGACTGGAGTGCTGCAACAGACTCTCCTTCGACCCTTATATGAGTATCGCGCCATTCGGAGTAATTACCTCCCGTATAATATCTGTCGGCAATATTGACTCCCCCAATAAACCCGATTATCCCGTCAACTACAAGAATTTTTCGATGGTTGCGATAATTGAGCCTCGATGTTGGTGTAATGAATCTGACAGGCGAAAAGCTTAGAAACTCTATACCGTTCTTAATAAAATCATTTTTGAAATTGGATGAGAGGCTCCAACAACCCACATCATCATAGAGAACCCTAACTTCTACCCCTTGATTGGCCTTCTCTATTAGAAGGTTTTTAAATCGTGTTCCTGTAATATCGTCTTCAATTATATATGATTGAAGATGAATATGTTGTTTTGCTTTTTTAATCTCATCCAGCATTGCATCCAGTGCATCTTTCCCGGATAGATAGAGATCTATCTTTTTGTTAACGCCAATAGTGCTTCTGCAGCTTCTTAGGTTGAGCATTATCATTGGCATATAAGGTTTTATATGGTCAGGAAGGTACTCTTTGTCTGTTTTAAGCTGTTTAAGCTGACTGTTTGCTGCTATCCTTCTAACCCTCTCGTCTCGAATACCTTTTCTATTGAATATTTTTCTTTTACGAAAATTTTGTCCGAAGAAGAGGTAAATTATCAGACCAATATATGGAAGAAGCAGGATAACAACTATCCATGAGAGCGATTTTACAGGATCCAGCTTACGATATATAATTACCCCCGAGGCGTATATTGCCATCAGAAGATATATCAGATATAGAATTACCGAAAGATATTCCCAAAAAGGCATAATCAGTAGATATAAATATGCTGTTATACAATTTTTTTCCCGGTATACAACACTGCAACCCCACCACTCATTGTCTTAAATTTAACATCCTTAAAGCCGAAATGTTCAAGCTCACAAGCAAACTCGCCATATTGAGGAAAAGAGCTCACACTTACAGGTAGATAGTTATATGCAGATCTCCTCTTAGAGACAAGCCCTCCAATAAATGGTACTAATCTTGAGAAATAGATATCAAAGATCCATCTCCATAACCTGTTTCGCGGAGTGGCAAATTCAAGAATCGCCAGCTCTCCTCCCTCTTTCATTACCCTTTTGATCTCAAGAATTGATTCTCCACGATTCTCAAAGTTTCTAATTCCAAAACCTATAGTTACTAAATCAAAACTACATTTTTCAAATGGAAGGGAGTCGGCAGATGTGCAAATAAACTCGATATCAGTACCTGTTTTCTCACTTTTCTGGATAGCTACATCTATCATCTTTCTTGCAATATCAACAGCTTTTACATTTAGACCCCTTCTCCTGAGTGCAATTGCAAGATCTCCTGTACCGCATGCAACATCTAAGGCGCTTTTAGGGTTGCTCTTCATTATCTGTCTAATAAGTGCTTTTCTCCATCTAATATCGATTCCAAAAGAGAGAAGATGGTTTAGGAAATCGTAACTCCCGGCAATAGAGTTGAACATCTCCGAGATTCCGGCCCTACTTTTATCGGGAAGAGTAATCATTACCCGATAAAGTCCCGAATAAAACCGAATGAGAGCTCATCCATCCTTAGCTCACCTTTTGTGACATGTCCTAACAGGGTTATCTCTATGCCGTTATTATAGATATAGTCAACAAATTTTCCCTCTTTTTCCGAACTGACACTCACAAGAATTGCCTGATTTCCCTCTTTAAACATAAACTCTTTCTCCGGAATCTCTGCATCGGATGTGATATCAAAACCCAAATGCTTTACAGAGCAAGACTCAATCAAACCGGCAAACAGGCCATCCCTGTTTACTGTATGAGCACTAACAATAAGTTTATTATCTGCAGCATCTATGACAACTTCAACAGCAGAGCTGTTATCATCCTCTTTACCGTAGTAATCTCCCAGAAGGTAAATAGTGTCTCCTTTCTTTGAAAAACTCATTGGAATTAGATCTTTTCCAATATTAAATATGTTATTATAGGGCCTTTTTGAATACCCGGAAATACTCTCTCTCAGTTCTGTGCTATGTGAGAG
>CAZCXB010000232.1:0-2631 GCA_964502485.1 uncultured Muribaculaceae bacterium
GTTGTTGAGGAGCTGGAGTCTTTAAAAAGGTGGAGTAGCGATTCGGCATTACTAATAATAGACGAGCTCATAAGAATTATTCTCGACCCTGTAGCTTATCAGTCCGGTTCACTAAAATTTTGTATCCGAACATCGCTATTCCTGACATATCTAAAGAGGGGCTACTTTAAGTATATCTCGGCTAAATCTTTTACTGTATTGGTTTTCCCTATAACTATTACAATAAAGTCGCGAATAGTTAAGCCACTTCTAAAGAGGAGACGCCCATGATATTGTTTTAATCATGGGCGCCCTCTCTCTTTTTAATTGAGTTGAAATCTCTAATAGATTAACTCATCTTTTCTGTAACCCTCTTTATTCATAAACCAATCCGAGTACTCTCCTCCTCCTGAAGTTGCCCACGCTGCAAAGTGTGTATATGCATTGATAATTGAACTTCTCTCAAGCGGGTAGCTAAAGTACTCAGGGAACATGAGTCCCCACATCATCCCGTTTGCATCTTTGAATTTATCTGATGGGTGTAAATCTGTCCCTGTTGCAAGATTGGAGTCAAATTTTGAGGTTGCCGGAGAGCCCGGAAGGTGCACCTCCCTCCCTCTTTGGTTTACAACGATGAAGAAATTAAATGACTCCATAGATAGTGAAGATTGATTAACGGGGGTGTTGAATTTTACAACCACCTTATTCTCTTCTGTTGCTATATATGAGCCCCTTTCTGTATTTAGAAATCCGGTATGAGGAATAATTATCTTTGTGTTGTTGAAAAGTGGGATAACTGCAGTTGTAACACCACTCTCAGCACCATTGCCCCCAACCTGGAATGGAGTGGTAGCCCCGCTAAGTAATTGCCCGGAGACTGATGATATGTTGGATGCAGGAACATTATTAAGCTGGAAGCCTGCAGATATAGTATGATTTGCACCTACTGCAAGGATTTTATAGTCAAAGTGAAGCTCTGTTATAAGATTTGAGGAGTTTGCATAGAAGCTTACACGGAATGCTGTCACGAAGTCATTAAGGTCATAATCTCCTTTAGTTGGCCACTGATCTTCAAAAGCGTATGTGCCCCAGCCGGTTTCTGAAGGGAAGAATATTCCGAATACAGGATCAGGAGCATCTCCTCCACCACCATTACCGGGATCTATCTGTCCAAGAGAGCCATTGCAGGAGGTGCCGGGGATATTCTTTGTCTGATCTTTTGTCAGGATTGCCCCTCCGCTAAAAGATCCCTCATATAGTCCCCTTCCGTTGGTACCTGTTCCATCTGTAAGGGTTGATTGAACATACTCTACATTTCCGGTAAAGGTGGTTTGTGCCCATCTTAGATCCGGCATATTGCCTGTGTTTTTAAACAGAGCAAATGATGCAGAAGGTGTGTTAAGATTCATACGGAAGATGTCAGAGATATTTGCGGTCAAAAACATACTACCCCCAACCATAGTAATGCTTGAGTTATTAACCTTGAAATTCTGAGTGTTCCAGAGAGAGCCGGGCTCCAGATTGGCAGTAATCTGGGTAAGATCTGTTTCAAGTGCAGCAATGCGGCAAAAGTTGTTTACAGTGCCTCCTCCTGAGTTACTGAATTTTACAGTTGCAACAACCTCGCCGTGATTGTTTAATATTGTACCGTTTGACTGATACCATGTTCCTACCTCAACAGTGGATGACAGATCGTTATATAGAGTTGCGTTAACCGTCAGGTCCATCTTAGGAGTTTTGATTAACCCGGAGTTAAATACCTGAGAGCTGTTAGTTACAAGAAATTCAGATTTACTGTTTTTAACCTCTACAGTACCCTCATTGTATAGCTTGCTCCCGGTATTCATATTAATGTCATAGTTGTTCCCATCTAGTATCAGAGTTCCCTTGTTTACGGCATTAATTGTATTTGACAGTGAGATATGCTTGACAGAGGTTACAACTGCTCCGTTCTCAATAAAGATAATTGGAACCGGATTTGCGCTCATATTGGAGAATGTGCTGGTTTTTATACCTCCCGAGGTAACCCTACCTCCGCTTAAAACAACAATTGATGAGTTGTTAAGACTAATCTCTCCCGATATATTAAGAGTACCCTGAACATAGATGATTGCATGTGAACGGTAGTTACTAAAGTCTATGTTTGCTGTCCTTGTAAAACCGGAAGGGATAAGGTATGACTTATATAGGTTACCGTGTGTCGAGCTCTCTCCGGTGTTAAATCCAAGAGTGTTTAATGCAGAGTTATTGTCAATAATCTGATCGTATCCGGTTGGGATTGTAATGGATGGAGAGGTGAATGATGCATTTTGTCTCATAACATCACTGCTCTTGGTAAAGATTGATCCGGAGTCGAACAGGTTATTGAGGGCGATGCTTAGTGTAGATGATTTAACCTCAAGAGGTGTAACTTTGACCAATCCGTTTGGTTTGGTTTCGTGAATATACAAAGATTCTGTAGGTGCAGATACAGAGAGCTTTACTGTGTAAGGTGAGTTAGACTTTGCTGCTCCTGTTGCAATAAGGGCGCTGCTGTTAAGCAGGGGAGAGTTGTAGATGCGGATTATGTGAACTTTGTCACTATAGCCGCTAACTGCCGTAACACTTACAGTAACATTAAGCTCCTTTACTGTTTTCCAGTCAAAATTTGCC
>CAZCXB010000233.1:0-2593 GCA_964502485.1 uncultured Muribaculaceae bacterium
ACCTACAGCAAAGGGTGTTGTGTGCCGGGATTCTGCTTCATGTGTATCTGCGTATCGGGATATGGGGTCAACCGCTGTGGTTATAAAGGCACAGGTTCACGCCGGAGGTCGCGGTAAAGCGGGCGGAGTAAAGCTGGCGAAAAGTGAGGTTGAGGTCATGGATTATGCCTCTTCAATTCTTGGAATGAGCATCAAAGGTTTGATAGTTGACAGAGTAATGGTTGCAGAGGCGGTAAATATTGCAGATGAATACTATATCAGCTTTGTTGTAGATAGAAATACAAAATCTGTTGTTCTTATAATGAGCCGTGAGGGGGGAGTAGATATCGAAGAGGTGGCAGCACAAACTCCCGAAAAAATATACAGAATTTCGATTGACCCTTTTGTAGGAATACCTGATTTTTTGGCAAGACGTGCTGCATGGATGATCTTTGACAAGGCAGATATTGTTAAACAGGCAGCTCCTCTGATTCAGAAGATGTACAAACTTTTTAAAGATCGAGACGCCTCTTTGGTAGAGATAAACCCACTTATTGTCACTAAAGAGGGGAAACTTCTGGCAATTGATGGTAAGATGAACTTTGATGACAACGCTATTTACCGTCAACCTTTTATTGAGTCCCTCTTCGAACCATCTGCAGAAGAGAAAAAAGAACAGGAGGCTAAGTCAAAAGGATTCAGCTTTGTACATCTTGGAGGAAAGATAGGATGTATGGTTAACGGGGCAGGATTGGCAATGGCTACAATGGATATGATCAAACTATATGGTGGAGAGCCTGCTAATTTCCTGGATATCGGAGGTAGCTCAAATCCAAATAAAGTCATAGAAGCCATGAAATTACTCTTGAGTGATAGTCAGGTAAATGTAGTCTTAATCAATATTTTTGGAGGTATAACACGCTGTGATGATGTTGCAAAAGGGCTTCTTGAAGCTTTTGCCCAGATTGAGACCTCAGTCCCTATTGTTATTCGTTTGACAGGCACTAATGAGAGGGAGGGAAGGCAGATGCTTGAAGGCTCAGCTTTCCATAGTGCCGAATCTATGAGTGAAGCAATTAGCAAGGCAGTCAAACTAAGCTCAGGCAATAAAATTTAAAAAAATGAGTATACTTACAGATAAAAAATCAAGAGTGGTAGTGCAGGGCATTACCGGAAGAGACGGGGGATTTCACACCTCCAAGATGATTGAATACGGAACAACCATAGTCGCAGGTACCTCTCCGGGAAAGGGGGGAGAGCGGACAGATTCAGGAGTGCCGGTTTTCAACACTGTCGCAGATGCGGTATCTAAAGAGGGGGCAAACACATCAATAATTTTTGTTCCTGCCCCATTTGTCCGTGACGCAATAATGGAGGCAGCAGATGCCGGAATATCTCTTATTGTATGTATTACTGAGGGGGTTCCGACACTTGATGTTATTGAGGCAAGAGAGTTTGCTGTCACAAAAGGGGCGCATCTAATCGGGCCTAACTGCCCGGGGCTGATATCTCCCGGCAAAAGTCTCATAGGAATAATGCCCGGTTCAATATTCAAAGAGGGGTCAACAGGCGTAATCTCACGTAGCGGAACCCTTACTTACGAAGTTGTCTATAACCTTACTATCAACAATATCGGGCAGTCAACTGCCATTGGAGTAGGAGGAGATCCCGTATCGGGACTATATTTTATTGATCTATTAAAAATGTTTCAGGATGATCCGGATACAGACTCCATTGTACTTATCGGGGAGATAGGAGGTGACGCCGAAGAGCAGGCTGCAAAATATATCAAAGAGAATATTACAAAACCTGTTGTTGCATTTATTGCAGGCCAGACAGCTCCTGCCGATAAAAGGATGGGACATGCAGGTGCAATTATCTCAAGCGGATCAGGAACAGCATCCGAAAAGCGCACAGCTTTCATTAATGCCGGAGTACCCGTAGCAAACGAACCATCCGAAATTGTGAGATACCTTGGCAAGGGTTGTGGACCTTGAATGCAAATGTGGATTCTCGCAGTGTCCTGTTTAATTTAAAATGCAGTTTTCCAACTTTGGAAAACTGCATTTTAAATATGCTTGCTAATTATTGAATTACCTCAAACTTTGGTATAGTTATGCAGTTTGTGTTGCATCTACAAAAACTCTTGTGGCAAGCTCTTTATCGAGCATATAGAGTGCAGGACCGTTATCGCCTACAAACTTAAGTTGGTCAATAATTGCAAGAGCACTCTCCTCCTCCTCTGCCTGCTCATCAATAAACCACTGAAGCATATTAGAGGTGGCATGGTCACGCTCTTTAAGGGCAACTTCATAACAGTTATGGATCATATCTGTAACTTTGCACTCATGTTCATATGTGCTCTCAAAAATCTCTTTAATATCTTTCCACTCTGTCTGAACAGCCGCTATCGGCTCCAGTTTTGCATCACCGCCACGACTAATTATATAGTCAAAGATCTTTAGGGCATGTGACATCTCCTCCTGATACTGCACTCTCATCCAGTTTGCAAAACCGCTTAAGCCTTTTTGAGCCAGATAAGAAGACATTGAAAGATAAAGATTCGCACTCCAAAACTCTGCATTAACCTGTTTGTTAAGAACCTCTTGTACGT
>CAZCXB010000234.1:0-2562 GCA_964502485.1 uncultured Muribaculaceae bacterium
GAATTCATATAAGTTACATTTATTACAAAAATAATAAATAATCGATGCATTATAGTAAGGAATTTTGACTATATTCGTATTAGTACTTTCAAATCAAAAAACACTTTTATAACTAATTATCATTTTATGTCAGTCGTAGATTTAACCAGGTATGGTATTTACAACGTGGGAGAGGTTGTACATAACCCATCCTATGAACAGCTTTTTAAAGCGGAGATGTCACCTGAAAATGAGGGCTTTGAAAGAGGTCTCTTAACCACTTCCGGGGCAGTCGCTGTTAAGACAGGTGTCTTTACGGGCCGCTCGCCTAAGGATCGTTATATCCTTAAGGATAAAACAACTGAAGATACAATCTGGTGGGATGGGAACATCAACAAACCTATCAATAAGGAGGTTTGGGATGATTGCTTAAGCCTCGTAATAAACCAGCTCTCCGGCAAAAATCGCATATATGTTGTGGACACCTACTGCGGAACAAATGAAGCTACCAGAATGAAGGTTAGGTTTATTATGGAGGTTGCCTGGCAAGCTCACTTTGTCACGAATATGTTCATACGCCCATCAAAATATGAGCTTGACAATTATGGCGAGCCGGATTTTGTCTCTATCAACGGCTCTAAAGTAACCAATCCAAAATGGAGAGAACATAATCTTAATTCCGAAGTATTTGTGCTTTTTAATCTTACTGAAAAAGTTCAGATAATTGGCGGTAGTTGGTATGGGGGTGAGATGAAAAAGGGGATCTTTTCGATGATGAATTACTATCTGCCTCTTAAAGGAGTTGCCTCAATGCACTGCTCTGCAAATGTAGGCAAGGGGGGAGATGTTGCTGTTTTCTTTGGGCTCTCAGGAACCGGAAAGACAACTCTATCTGCTGATCCTAAGAGATATCTTATTGGAGATGACGAACATGGATGGGATGATGAAGGTGTTTTTAACCACGAAGGGGGTTGCTACGCAAAGACAATCAACCTAAGTGAATCGACTGAACCGGATATATGGAGAGCGATCAGAAGAGATGCTTTATTAGAAAATGTGACTGTCAATGAGGATGGCTCAGTTGATTTCAACGACTCATCAATAACCGAAAACACACGTGTTTCATACCCTATTTACCACATAAACAAAATAGTTCTTCCTTCTAAAGCAGGGCATGCAACCAAGATAATCTATCTCTCTGCAGACGCTTTCGGTGTTTTACCCCCTGTCTCAATTCTCGATAAAAATCAGGCACAGTACCATTTCCTATGTGGCTACACATCTAAACTTGCCGGAACAGAGAGGGGTATAACAGAGCCGGTTCCATCATTTTCGCCCGCTTTTGGTGAGGCATTTTTATCTCTGCACCCTACAGTATACGCCGGTCAACTATCAAAAAAGATGGAAGAACACGGAGCTAAAGCATATCTCGTTAACACCGGATGGAATGGAACAGGTAAGAGGATCTCTCTAAAAGATACCAGAGCCATTATTGATGCAATTATTGACGGGTCAATCGAGAGTTCGGAGAGACATCATATCCCAATCCTCAATCTTACTGTTCCGGATAGATTGAATGGTGTTCCTGACGAGATACTGGATCCTCGAAATACATACGCAGATAAAACTGTATGGGAGGAGAGAGCAGTTAGATTAGCCCAAAAGTATATAAAAAACTTTGAGCAGTATTGCGACAACGACAACGCAATCTCTCTTATTGCATCAGGCCCTAAGTTATAAGATTAACTTTATATTTTTTTTAATAAAATAGCCGGCATAGAACATTGTCGGCTATTTTATTTTAAATTTGTTGACAATAATTCTTTACCTTAAACATCATATTTATGATTGGATCATTGGAGATGCACTTCTCAAAATACTCCTTTAGAGGGAGAATACTTGGATTGATTCTATTAACTATCCTGTTATTAACAACTTCAAATCTTTTTGCATTAAGAAAAAAAAACTACTATGCAACGATTAAAACCACCTCAGGAGAGCTGGTTATCAGACTATACAACCAGACACCTCTACACAGGGATAACTTTATTAAACTTGCTAAAGATGGCTTCTATAATGGAATAATCTTTCATAGAGTAATTGATAACTTTATGATTCAGTGCGGTGATCCCGATACAAAATTGAGAGAGAAGGGGAAATTGTATGGCAATGGAGGTCCGGGATATAACATCCCTTCCGAGATTGTACCCGGCCTTTACCATAAAAAAGGTGTAGTCGCAGCTGCCAGAATGGGAGATGATGTCAATCCCAATAGAGAGTCTTCAGGATCTCAATTCTACATTGTTAAGGGGAAAACATTTGATGACAAAACTCTTGATGCAGCAGTTGAAAGGGTGAACAAAAGGAATAGTGCGAATAATCATAATGATGTCCATACGTTAAACCCGGAGTGGAGAGAGATCTATAAAACAGCAGGAGGAACTCCGCACCTTGATACACAATATACAGTTTTTGGAGAGGTTATTAAAGGGTATGAAGTGGTAGAAATGATATCTGTAGTTAAAACCGATAAAAATGACAGACCTGAGGAGGATATTGTGATTCTATCAATCAGAATAAGCA
>CAZCXB010000235.1:0-2554 GCA_964502485.1 uncultured Muribaculaceae bacterium
GTCCGTTTCCGTGGCAACTAAGTATGCCTTCAACTCTTCTGTCATAATTTTGAATGATTAGGTCCACAAAAGGACACAAGGTCCACAACCCTTGCCAAGGTTCCTCCCACCGGCAAAACGGTGATTCCGTTACTTCGTTTTTGTTCGGTTTCTCCTGTATAGATGACATAACCGCCCTGGGTGTGAGTCATTTTATTCCAATAAAGAATCCCCTTAAAATATTCATTGGTAACGGTTTGGCCGGATTTTATCTCGACAGGAATTTTTGTTAATCCATCTACAAGAAGCAAATCTATCTCATTACCAATATTATCTCTCCAGAAAAACAGATTATTGGTTTTACCTGCGTTGAATCTTCTCTTTAGAAACTCCACTATAACCAGATTTTCAAATAGATTGCCGCGGAAAGGATGGACATCCAGATGCCGTTCATTTTCAAACCCTAATAAGGCAATCGCCAGCCCGGTATCATAAAAATACAACTTTGGCATTTTGACAACCCGCTTGTTGAAGTTTTCGTGATAAGGCTGTAAACGAAATACTATAAAACTGGTTTCCAAAACACTAATCCACGAACTAATAGTTTTGACATCTACACCCGTCTCAATAGCAAGTGAACTCATATTGAGCAACTGACCAATCCTGCCCGCACAAAGTCTTAAAAACCGCTCAAAAGTAGAGAGATCACTTATGTTTTTGAGCATACGTACATCTCTCTCTACATAAGTCCTTATATAGTTGGCGTACCACTTAGAAACATCTGCAGAGCTATTAAAAACAGCCGGATAGCCACCCATAAACATCAATCTGTCCGGTTTAAGTCCAAAATCACTTATCTCCTCAAGAGATAAAGGCAACAGATTCAGATAACCAATCCTGCCTGCGAGACTTTGAGAGATATTTTCCTGCAAAAGAAAATTATTTGATCCTGTTATGATAAACAGCCCGGTTAATGCAGATTCATCAAGTATTTGCTGCAGATAAGAAAAAAGAGAAGGCACTCGCTGAGCTTCGTCAAGAATTGCGCCATCCGGATAGTTTGACAGAAAGCCCCTGGGATCTACCGTGGCAAAATTTCGGGTATCAGGATTCTCAAGATTCACATAAGGCTTATTTGGGAATACAAACCTCACAAGAGTTGTTTTGCCGGATTGTCTCGGACCAACAACAGCTACCGCCTTATAATGAGTAGCTAAATACTTTAACTCAGATTCTGCTGTTCTCTTAATCATAACGCAAATTTACAATATTGGAATTGAATTCCAAATTTGTAAAGAAAATTTAACGCAAGGGCCACAAAAGTACACAAGGTCCACAACCCTTGCCAAGGTCACACCCTCTCTTTTTTGAAAAATTCAGATAACCCGCAAACTTCAATATTTTCTTTGAATGGATAAGAGCCCGTTATAGGAGCAATTATGTAGGTTCTGTCGGGAGATACCGTCTCTATTGCATTCCAAAAACCCTTGGTAACTTGCGGAGCAGCAGATGCTTTGCATTCGATTGCAATAATATGACCCTCCTTTTCAATAATTAAGTCGATCTCATCTCCCGATGCACTTCGGTAAAACGAAAATTTAGCACCCCTGTAGACAGAAATAATATTTTCTATAACTAATCCCTCCCAGGAAGCCCCAAAAACAGGGCTACTCAGCAATGAATTAAAATCATTCAATTGCAGCAGTGCATTTAACAAACCACTATCCCTAACATATATCTTGGGAGACTTAACCAACCTCTTCTTGATGTTTTTTTCGAATGGAGGTAGAGAGCGAATAACAAACGTCTGCTCCATAAGGTCGATATAACGGCGAACCGTTTGGTAAGTCACACCAAGAGACTCTCCCAATTTTGAGGAGTTAAACAACTGCCCCTGATTATGAGCACACATTGTCAATAACCTACGAAGCTGCAAAGCGGGAATTTGAAATCCAAGCTGAGGAATATCTCTCTCTACGTAAGTACGGATAAAATTTTCCCTCCAAAGAGCACTTCCTTGATCTGAGGAAGCAAGATAGCTATCGGGGTACCCCCCCCGGATCCAAAATTGGTTCAAATCATATATCCCGCCATTTTCGATCTCTCCAATTGTGAAAGGATTAAGTTCAATTAATCCCACTCTGCCCGCCAATGACTCAGACGTTTTTTGAACCAGATCTCTCGATGCAGAGCCAAGTAAGATAAAACGCCCCGGGCGACGATCCCGGTCTATTTCACTTCGAAGTACCGAAAAAAGATTCGGAATTAATTGAATCTCATCCAAGCAGATAGTTGCATTTTGGTTTGCTCGAAAAAACAGTGTTGGCTCTCTTAACTTGTTAAGATCATCAATATTTTGCAAGTCTAAATAGAGAAAAGCATCCAGATTTTTTGAGAGCATTTTAACTAAAGTAGACTTTCCACACTGTCTCGGACCCAAAATAACAACAGCAGGGAATGTTCTTAGATTCTCATTAACAAATGATTCTATACCTCTACTAATTAATTTGTGCATATCATAAATATCATTTCTAATTTGCACAAATATAGATATTTTTTTATAAACTACAAAAGG
>CAZCXB010000236.1:0-2551 GCA_964502485.1 uncultured Muribaculaceae bacterium
AATAGTATCTTCATATCTTCATCAACAGTTTTTATTCCGGCAATTCCAAAGTTTTTCACAAGCACTTCTGCTACATTTGGAGAGAGGAATGCGGGGAGTGTTGGGCCGAGGTGGATATTTTTCACGCCAAGTGAGAGGAGGGCAAGCAAAACAATCACTGCCTTCTGCTCGTACCAGGCAATATTGTATGCTATCGGGAGCTCATTTATATCATTTGCGTTGAAAATCTCTTTTAGTTTAAGAGCAATAACTGCAAGCGAATATGAGTCATTACACTGACCGGCATCAAGAACTCTTGGAATTCCACCAATATCACCAAGAGGGAGCTTATTATAACGATACTTGGCACAACCTGCAGTTAAAATAACTGTATCCTTTGGCAACGCCTCGGCAAACTCTGTATAGTAGTTTCTATCCTTCATCCTTCCGTCACAACCGGCCATTACAAAGAACTTACGGATAGCACCGCTTTTTACTGCATCAACAATCTTATCTGCAAGTGCAAAAACCTGAGCATGAGCAAATCCGCCAATAATCTCTCCTGTCTCTATCTCTGTTGGAGTGGCACATCTCTTTGCATGCTCTATGATGGCAGAGAAGTCTTTGGTTTTACCATCTTTGCGGTCTTTAATATGGATAAATCCAGGGAATCCCGATGAACCGGTAGTGTATATTCTGTCAGAATATGTAGCTGTGCTTTTTGGAGGAACAATACAGTTTGTTGTAAAGAGAACAGGACCATTGAAGGTCTCAAAGTCCTGAGTCTGCTTCCACCATGAACTTCCGTAGTTACCAACAAACTGGCTATACTTCTTAAAAGCAGGATAGTAGTTGGCAGGAAGCATCTCGGAGTGTGTGTATACGTCCACACCTGTTCCCTCGGTCTGCTTAAGCAGCTCCTCCATATCTTTAAGATCGTGGCCGGAGATAAGAATTGCAGGATTTTTACGAACACCTAAGTTTACCTTAGTGATCTCCGGATTGCCGTATGCAGATGTGTTGGCTTTGTCCAGAAGTGCCATCACTTTAACACCGTGTGAACCTGTCTCAAGAACAAGAGCTGTAAGCTGATCTGCAGATAGTGAATCATCAGTGGTATCAACCAAAGCTTTTTGCATAAACGAATAGATATCTGCCTGCTCATGGCCAAGATTAAAAGCGTGCTCGGCATATGCAGCCATACCTTTAAGTCCGTATATTGTAAGTTCACGCAAAGAGCGTACATCCTCATTCTCTGTAGAGAGAACACCCACCTCGGTGGCCTTCTGCTCCATTACCGAGACATCACGTGAGCTCCAGTAAGCACCTTCAAATGTTATCTCATCTATCTTACCGCCTTTCGAAACAAATAGATCTCTTATTGAATCTCTCAAATCTATCGCCTGATTCACTCTTGTTACAAATCTCTCTCTGTCGAAGTTAGCATTTGTGATAGTCATAAAGAGAGAGTCAGTAACAAATTTGTTAACCTCTGCACTCTCAACACCCATATCCCTCAGACGAACAGAGAAGTGAGATATTCCCTTACACAGAAACACCAACAGATCCTGAAGGTTAGCAACATCTGCAGTTTTTCCGCAGACCCCCTTAATAGTGCAACCAGTATTTTTGGCTGACTCCTGACACTGATAGCAAAACATATTACTCATGATTAAATTATTTATTGGTTAATATTTATCTCTTACAGCACAAAAGTACAAGGGTATAAACTAAAAGTGTGTAACATTTGTTACACTCATCATAAGTATATAAATTAGTGGAGAAATTAATCATCCCAAAAGAGTTAATAGATATGAAGAGTATTCCGGAAACAGAGAGCATAATTACACATCCCGACTTCTCAAAGTGCCCCATATGCAGCGCTATATCAAAAGAGAATATGGAGGAGATGTACCGGGAGATGAAATACAAGGTCTCACGCTATGCGAAGGGAGATATTATCGCCAGACAGGGAGATATCTGCAAACATCTCTATCTGCTAATAAAAGGAGCAGTAAAAACAGAGATGGTAACAGATACCGGTGGCCTTTTGACAATAGAGAATATTTTCGCTGTAAGACCATTAGCCTCTGCATTCCTGTTTGCCGAGGATAACAGATTTCCTGTAGATGTAACTGCAACAGAGGAGTCTGTAATCCTGGCGATCCCAAAAGAGGAGGTGATAAAGCTGTTTCAGAAAGATGCCGGATTCCTGGAGAGATATATAACATACAACTCCAATAAGACACAGTTCCTCTCGAATAAACTTCAAGTAATCACAATAAAGACTATCAAAGCAAAGCTTGCACACTACCTGCTGGAACAGCTTAGCATCTGCCATAGCGTCAGCCCATCCCTAAATACATTTCAGATGGATAAGAACCAGACAGAGCTTGCCAAATTCTTTGGAGTGACAAGACCCGCGCTTGCCCGCACACTCTCCGAGCTCCAACAGGACGGATTGATAAAGGCAGATCGAAATAAGATAACGGTCCTCAATAAACAATCCCTGCAAAACCTGCTTGGATGACACCTTAATTCTCACAGCAGGAACGCTTCTACTACACCTTAC
>CAZCXB010000237.1:0-2550 GCA_964502485.1 uncultured Muribaculaceae bacterium
GAATTATTATTATGGAATTTGCATCAATACATAAACAGTTTCTTGATGGACTGTTAGTTGGTGATCGTCTCATCTGCTCTGAGATAATCAACAAACTGGTGAAAGAGCGAGTTAAAATAAATGATATTTACGAGAATGTAATCAAGGCTGCTCTTTATGATGTGGGCGAGCTTTGGGAGAGGGGCGAAATCAGCGTTGCATCAGAGCATATGGCATCTGCAATAGCCGAATCTATACTTAATGAGCTCTATTCTAAGATTATCTCCAAATCGAGGATGAATAATACTGTTGTTGCCTCATCTGTTGAAAATGAAGCGCATCAGATTGGAATAAAGATGGTGGCAGATATCTTTGAGATCAACGGCTGGAATGTTCACTTTTTGGGTGCAAACACCCCTTTAAACGATTTGATCAAATTTATCGGTATTATTAATCCAAAAATCGTGGCACTCTCTATTAGTATCTATTTTCATATTCATGTTCTGGAAGAGATGATTGAGAGAATTCGAGAAAAATTCCCAAATATTATAATAATTGTAGGTGGCCAGGGACTTCGTCACGCACAAAATAGTATCACTTCCAAATACTCAGGTCTTCTCTACTTTCCTGATTTATACAAACTTGAAGAGTTTATTAAAAGCATAGAAAACAATGGATAAAAAAACACTTATTGAATCAGCCGGCAGACTAAACAATGTAAGCAGTAGTTCTGTCAAGGAGTACATCGATAAAAGTGATCTGCTTATTGCTGCAATAAACAGATCTATGCAGGAAAGGGAGGATATTGTCTCACTGATTGGTGCAGAAAACATCTCTATGATGAAAGACAACCACTCAAACCATGTAAGGTTTATCTCCTCAATCCTAAAAAACAGGAATGATGAGGTGTTAGTAGAGACAGTTCTTTGGGTATTCCGAGCCTACAGAAGTCACAACTTTACAACAACTTACTGGGCAGCTCAGTTAAATGCATGGATTGACATAATAAAAAAAGAGCTCTCATATGAAGCATACAACGAAATCTATCCATATTATGAGTGGATGCAACTAAATATACCTCTATTTGTTATTATCTCTGATGAGAAGCTTGATGCTTTAAAAACAAAACATTGACCACAATGGAGAGTGATGGTTTTTTATATGAAGATTGGAGTGATGAGTTTGAGAGGTGTATTATAGAAAACAATACGCTATGTGTTGCTGTATTCAGAGTTGACGGGGAGCTGTTATTTGCAAATAATGCAATCAGGTCGTTGTTTGGCGAGTCTGTCCCAAAGGATAGTCTGCTTAATCCCACATTTGACAGACTTATAAAGACTCCACCCATAAACAATTTGATTTTTAAAGGCTTTCTCACTTTCGGTAACTACTCCACAATCAACCATTCCATCGCAGCAAGCATATTCCTGAAAAATGGGAAAATTCTCATATCTGGAGGGACAGATGCAACTCAGCTTATCCATAATAACTCATTGATGCATGAGTTAAACAGAGAGATAAACAATCTACAAAGAGAGCTGATAAAAGAGAAGCACAATCTTGAAAACACTCTAAGAGAGTTAAACAGCGTAAATAAAAAGCTGAAAGAGGCAAACGATACCAAGGATAAGTTCTTCTCAATTATTGCACATGACCTCAAGAACCCGTTTACCGCTCTGCTTGGGTTTACAGATATCCTAAAGGAGAGCTTTAGAAACATGGATCCCGAAGAGGTAGAGCAGATGATAGATCTAATGAATAAAACAAGCCACTCAACATTCGCTTTGCTTGAAGATCTATTAATGTGGTCTCGCTCTCAGCTTGGAAAAATCAGTTATCTTCCCCAAAAGAGCTCATTCAAACAATTATGCGATGAGACAGGGTTTACATTTATGAACCAGGCGTTAAATAAAAGCATCAACATAGTGGTTAACGATCCTTATGAAGTGATACTTTTTTGTGATATAAATATGTTTAAAGCAATCCTTAGAAACCTTGTCACAAATGCAATTAAATACTCCCACAGAGGCAGCTCAATCACTATCTCTGCAGTGCATGACAAGTATAAGGCAACAATTTCCGTATCCGACAGTGGTGTGGGGATTGACCCAGAAAGAGTTGAAAACTTATGGCAGATAGGTGCCGGAGACTCGACAAAGGGTACCGATCAGGAGAGCGGTACAGGATTGGGTCTTATTCTCTGCAAAGAGTTTACTGAATCACATGGAGGAGAGATATGGGTGGAGAGCGAACCAAATGTAGGAAGTACATTTAAATTTACGATTCCACTTTTTTTAGATAATCAATAGAAGATCTTAATAACCAAGATAATCCCCCTGAATAAAAAAAGCCCCGCTGTTGCGGGGCTTTTAAATGACTTGAAAATAGTTATATATATATATACTTTTTCAGTTTTTCGTGATTACGCTAATTTTACATTAACCGCGTTAAGGCCTCTTCTGCCTTGCTCGAGATCAAACGTAACTTCGTCATTGTCTCTGATTCTTGATTTTAGGCCAGATGAATGTACAAAATAATCTGTTCCTGTTTTCTCGTCTTTGATGAATCCAA
>CAZCXB010000238.1:0-2522 GCA_964502485.1 uncultured Muribaculaceae bacterium
ATTGAATATTGCAACCAATGAGAGTGCCATCTCACATGGCAATAAGTTTGACCTTCAATATGCCAATCCGCTATCTGAATACTATAATCCTAAATATCAATACTCATTTATAAGAAAAGATCAATCATCTCTTATTCTGATACTTGTTAATTTTGAAAACAAAAATCTAACTGTAGGGTTACTCTTACCTAAGGAGATGTTCAATTACTTTAATCTAAGAGAACAAGTTAAAGTGCAGGGAGTAGATCTTATAACCGGTATAACCGATAATTACAGTTTAAATACAGAGAGTCACACTAAGATTAACATAGATGGGAATGGATATAGAATAATTAAATTTTCACTTTAATTATATCATCCCAACATGTTGTATATCTTTTAGAGAGATGGTTCATATTGTATTTGATTTTATCAACTCCCTGCGTTCCGGTGACAAGGGTGTCTCTACCATATTTGCTATTTATCTCATCCAGAGACTTCATCAGCTTTGACTCTTTAAAGTGATCTCTTTCCGAAAAAAGAGAGGCTGTAGTCTCCTCTTTTCTTGAGATTCCGGAGAGTATAACACCAGCCTTCTTATAACCGTAACCCTTTTTTATGATGGATAATACACACTTACAAGATAACTTTACAATCTCAAAAGTGCTATCTGTCGGTTCGGAAAGTGGTATGACCACACTTCTGTAATGATCCGGAGAGCCCTCTTTAAAAGGGTTTGTAAGGATAAAAACGTGTATGATGGATGTAACTCCTTTTTGTTTCCTGAGTTTCTCTGCTCCGGAGGAGGCAAACTTCGCAACTGCCTTTAGTATCTCCTGGAGGTCATAAATATCCTCGGAAAAACTCCTGCTTGTACATATCTGCTTCTTATCTCTTAGATTATCCTCAAAACCGAAACATGACTCCCCCCTTAACTCCTTCCATGTTTTTAAACCAACAATACTCATCCTCTTCTTTACCCAGGAAGGGTCACACGATATAAATTGAGCTGCACTCTCAACCCCTTCAGAAATCAGCATTTTTGAGTACTCTCTGCCAATGCCCCAGATATCACCTACAGGGAACCTCTTGAGAACCTTGTCAATATCAGACTCATTAAGCATTACACAACTATTATTAAGTGACGGATATTGCTTACACAGTTTTGATGCAACCTTAGCAAGAGTTTTGGTAGAGGAGACCCCTATACTCACCGGTATTCCGGTATCTTTAAAAAGCCTTACAGATATCTCCTTGGCAACTCTTGAAGCATCCCGATGAGAAAACCCTCGGAAATCAATAAAAGCTTCATCAATCGAATAGACCTCGATTAAAGGAACCATCTCTCTTATTCTGGTCATAACTCTCTGAGACATATCTCCGTATAGAGCAAAGTTCGATGAATAGACGATTAGATTCTCCCTTTTTGCAAGATCCTTTAATTTAAACATTGGCTCTCCCATTTTTATGCCAAGCTTCTTTGCCTCTTGTGAACGAGATATTACACAGCCGTCATTATTGCTAAGAACAACCACTGCTTTTCCGTTAAGAGAGGGGTTAAATACTCTTTCACAGCTTACATAGAAATTATTACAATCTGCCAGGCCAAACATTTTTTGCGTACCGTTCTATAATTATTACAAGCAAGGTCCCTATTATAATCCCTGTGTAATTCGCCAAGAGATCTTTAGGATCAAAACCTCTGTTCGGATTAAGCTTTTGAAGAAATTCGGTAATTGAAGAGATTGTAATACCTGATAGAGATAGCACAATCATTGACCACCTGCCTGAGTATTTTCTTATTATTCCGCCAAAGGCAAACCATGCAGAGAAGGGAAAAGGGAAAAACATTAGAAAGTGAGCATATCGATCTGCTCTTATTCCAAATATGTAGTCGGACAGATTTATCGAGGTGTTTTTAAATGAGTATAAAGAGAGAAATACTACAAGTGTAATATAGATAAAAAAGAGAGACCGGAATATGTATTTAATAATTTTCATCTTTTCTGCTTTTTGGTTACATTTTCTTTATCAGATATCTCACAACTCCCCAAATTTGGAAGTCGCATTCGTTTGTAATCTCTATCGGTTTATACCGACTGTTCGCAGGTACAAGTTTGATCTTATCTCTCTCAATCTTTACCCTCTTAAGTGTGAACTCTCCATCAATATAACATACTGCCATCGCTCCGTCAAATGGTGTGACTGATTTGTCTATAACAAGAAGATCGCCGTTATCTACACCATCATCTATCATACTTTCACCGCTTACCCTTGCAAAAAATGTTGATGAGGGATTCTTTATCAGCTCTTTATTAAGATCCAGCTTAAGGTCGGAATGATCTTCTGCAGGTGATGGAAACCCTGCCTTTATATCACTTTCTGACAATGTTATGTAAAGAGATTCACCACTCTCTGAGGAGTATATCTTAACTTTTTTTTCCATTCTTAGGGTTTAATATACTTCGCAAAGATACATCTTAGAATGTCAGATATATCTTTTTTTGACAATTTCATTTGTGATTAATTATTGTAGAATAATT
>CAZCXB010000239.1:0-2505 GCA_964502485.1 uncultured Muribaculaceae bacterium
AGGCCGGTATGATAGGGCTGACAAAATCAATTGCTCAGGAGCTTGGCTCAAGAGGTGTAAGATCCAATGCTGTGGCTCCCGGTTTTATTTTGACGGATATGACAGGTAAGCTTCCGGAAGAGGTTAAGAAACAGTGGGCAGAGCAGATACCTTTAAGAAGAGGCGGAGATGCCTCAGATGTTGCAAATGTATGTCTCTTCCTTGCCAGTGACCTCGCATCATATGTTACCGGTCAGGTTATTTCGGTCTGTGGAGGTATGAAGATGTAACAAACAATCATTAATATACTTAGCTATGAAAAAGTTTCTACCTGTGATTATTGCCCTAGCTCTGGCAAGCTCATGTAAATTGAACGAGAGTAACCCCAAAAGTATCGACAAGGGACTCAAGGTTATGATTCAGGTTGATTTTGAGGGTGTTACTGGAGTGGTGAATTTCGACGAAATTTACCCCAACCATCCTCATTTCGAGAGAAACGCCGTTATTCTTACACAGGAGATAAATGCAGCTGTTGAGGGGGCTATAGCTGCCGGTGCTACAGAGATTATAGTAAGGGACGGCCATGCTGGCAATATTAATGTAAATCCTGTAATTCTTGACAGAAGAGCCAAACTTACAAGAGGTAGATTGCCGGGAACTCCTCATACAATGGTTTTGGGAATAGACTCTACATACGATGCCTTGCTCTTTATAGGAGCTCATGCAAGAGCAGGAGTTGAGAATGGGACTCTATCGCACACAATGTCTCTCAAAGTATTAGATTTTCGTATAAATGATAAGCCTCTCTTTGAGGCTGCCTTTAACGCTCTGTATGCAGGTAAGTTTGGAGTTCCTGTTGTTTTTCTGGCCGGTGACGACGCCGCCTGTCGTGAAGCGATAGAGAACTTCGGTAATATTGATACCGTTGTTACAAAGTACTCATATGGAAGGACATGTGCCATGAGTAAATCTCCCTATGTGGTATATGACCAGATTCGCACTTCGGTTGAGAGAGCGTTAAAGAATTTAGATAAAGGTCATGTATTTAAGATGGAGAGACCTTACAGAATGGAGGTGAGGGTAAAAACAGATGATTTAGGCGGGGAGAGGCTGGTAAAATGGACCTCCGATACTCTAGAGGTTGTTATGAAGAAATTTTGGGAAAATTTATAAGATATGAAAAAATTAAATCCATTAAGGGGGTTGCTTTTTCTCATTGTGATTGCATTTATCACATCTTGCGGACCTGTTGTTACCTTTTTTAATATTGAAGAGCGAACACCTGCAAGATATCCTGTCGATTTTAATGATAAGGCCATCTCTGTATTTGTATCTGTCTATGAAGATCTGCCTGCCGAACCATTTCTATTCAGAAACGACTCATCTCAGATGTCCAATATGGCAAGCGGTATAGCAGCTGTTATTGAGAAGAACCTAACTATTGACGAAGGTGCGGTATATGTCTTTAACCACTTTCCGGCAGCTGATGCTAAATATGAGATGGAGTATATTCAAAATCTGGCATCTTCTTCCAACTCCGATATCGTAATTATTGTGGATACACTTCACGTTACAAAACCTCAGGTTCTCAATAACGGTGATAAAGCAGTTTACAATAACTATAGATCTAACTATCTTTATGCTCCTGTAAGAAGTGTTATAAATATTTACGACGGGATTACAGCTGACAGGGTTGTCAGAATAGATCAGAGTGATACTATCTACTGGGAGATATTATCCAGAAACGAGACAATGGAGGCTGCAATCAGAATCAGGGCAGCCCAATCTCTGACTAAGGTTTCTGCCACTTTGGGAGAGGATATTGCAAGCCTTCTTTTCCCCTCCTGGATTCCCAAAGAGAAGTATCTATACTACTTTGAAACTCCTGATTGGAGAAAAGCGGCAGACTATTCTGCCGAATTCAAATGGAGGGAGGCGATGGAGATATGGCTCGGGTTTGTTGAGAGTGAAGATCGTATCAAGGCTGCTGTTGCTGCATTCAATCTTGCTGTTGCATGTGAGCTTACAGATAGACCTGAGCTTGCGCTTGAGTGGGTTAACAGATCTATAAAGAGTTATACTCTACAGGGTGTAATGAGTTATAAACAGAACTTGATTGAAAAACTTGAAAAAAGGTAGTCTAAAACCGGCAGATCCCGAAACTCTCAGACTAAACAGGGAGGCCCGTATAAGAAAGCATAGAAAGACGATTCTCTTTAATGACAAGGAGATTGAGGTTCTTGATATCTATTGCAGTAAGTATAAGATAAAATCCAAAACCAAGTTCTGCAGGGAGGCTATTATCTCTGCCATCCTTAAGCAGTTCGAAGAGGATCACCCTAAACTCTTTTAACCGGATTACCCCAAGCAAGTTGCTATAAATCTTTAAGTAAAAAAGGCGGATCTGTAAGCCGGATTCTGTACTCCCAAAGGAGCCTCTGTCATCTATCTGATGCAACCTACCCCCCGGTATCGGGCGAGCAGCCCTCAATCACCGGTATATGTGGCCTTGCAGGAGACTGTTCG
>CAZCXB010000240.1:0-2478 GCA_964502485.1 uncultured Muribaculaceae bacterium
GCCCGCGGCTCTGCGGGTGGTGATGATTTGATGTTGATTGACGACTCAGATTCGCTCGGCTCCGAAGATGATTTTCTTAAGGATATTCCAAAGGAGACACTTGCTACCCTTTTTGACCCAAGGTTAGATCTGCCTAACTACAAACCTCCCGGACTCAATCTGCTTGACGACTATAAGGATAAGATTTATAAAGTTCCTCAGGATGAGCTGGAAAAGAATAACCGTAAGATTGTAAAGACTCTTAGCGACTACAAGATATCCATTGAGCGTATCTTTGCAAGGACGGGCCCTACTGTCACTCTTTATGAGATTGTTCCGAGTGCGGGGGTGCGTATTTCGCAGATAAAACGTCTTGAGGATGATATTGCTCTCTCTCTTGCTGCTCGTGGTGTTCGTATTATTGCGCCCATTCCGGGGACAAATGCTGTGGGGATTGAGGTTGCCAATGATAAGCCGAGTATTGTTCCGATGAAGTCGATGCTTGAGGATCCTAAGTTTCGCAACTCTAAGTTTGAGCTCCCTATTGTGATTGGCCGCACTATCTCCAATGAGGCTATGTGTTTTGACCTGGCAAAGATGCCTCACCTGCTTGTTGCGGGTGCTACCGGTCAGGGTAAATCGGTGGGTCTTAATGCTATAATCACATCTCTTCTCTATACAAAGCATCCATCCGAGATGAAGCTGGTGCTTATCGACCCTAAAAAGGTTGAGCTCTCGCTCTACTCAAAGATTGAGAAACACTTTCTTGCGAAGCTTCCCGATAGTGATGATGCTATTATCACAGATACTCAGAAGGTTGTCTATACTCTTAAGTCTCTTACAATTGAGATGGATTCCCGATACGATCTGCTTAAGATTGCCCATGTCCGTACAATCAAGGAGTATAACGAAAAGTTCCTTTCGCGCAGATTGAATCCTCTTAAGGGTCACAGATATATGCACTTTATTGTGGTTGTTATCGATGAGTTTGCCGATCTGCTTATGACTGCCGGTCGTGAGATTGAGGAGCCGATAGTTCGTCTGGCTCAGCTTGCGCGTGCAATTGGTATTCACTTGGTTATTGCTACTCAGAGGCCTACCACAAATGTAATAACCGGTCTTATTAAGGCCAACTTCCCGGCCAGAATCGCTTTTCGTGTGATCTCCAATATAGATTCGCGTACTATTCTTGAGTCAACCGGTGCTAATCAGCTGGTTGGGCGTGGTGATATGCTTATCTCGCTTAGTGGTGAGCTAACTCGGGTTCAGTGTGCTTTGGTGGATACAAATGAGGTGGAGAGGATTACAGAATTTATTGGTTCTCAGCAGGGTTATGCTTCGGCACACTATTTGCCTGAGTATACGGGTGAGGAGGGGGACAACTCAGCTGCAGGGGAGGTGGATTTGGGTAAGAGGGATAAGCTTTTTGATGAGGCGGCTAAGTTGATTGTTCAGTATCAGCAGGGTTCTACATCGTTGATACAAAGGCGTATGAATCTTGGTTACAATCGTGCCGGCAGGATAATGGATCAATTGGAGGCGGCCGGTATCGTTGGCCCTTCGGAGGGGAGCAAGGCCCGCCAGGTTCTTGTAACCGATTTCAGATCTCTAGATAGAATTTTAGCTTCACTTGACTGATTGATATGAAAAAAAGTTTTTTAACCTTGGCAACCATTGTGGCATTTTTACTATCTGCCCAGTCTGCTCAGTCTGCTCAATCTGCCGACAGGATAACTACTGTGGAGTTACTAAAGAGTATGCGATCTGCCCTTAAACAGACTCCGGCTGTTGAGATTGACTTTGAGTTAATTACAATGGATGAGGATGGTGATCTCTCGGGTAATTTCAAGGGTGTGATCTACTCTCAGGGGTATGCTTTTAAACTGATCAATCCGGAGCTTGAGCTCTTTTGCGATGGTAAGACAAAATGGATTCTAAATACATCTGCCATGGAGCTTACAATTCTCGATAATGATACTACTCAGGTAGATCTTGTTGAGAATCCTGTCGGGTTTCTTACATCTCTCGATAGCGGTAAGAGTGGTTATAACTATCCTGTAAGGCCAAAAGAGGGTAAGAGTGGCGCTGCCGGTTCTTTATCAAAAGCTATCTGGCTTGTTGAGCTTACTCCCGTAAACAAGTGGATGGCTTATAAAAGTGTAACAATTGGGGTGGATAAGGTAACCTTCTTACCTCTCTTTATCGAGTATCTCTCTAAGGATGGTAGTAAATATACTGCTGATATTAAATCTGTTAAGAGGGTATCCGGCTATCCTGCATCAATGTTTATCTTTCCGGAAAGCAGAACCAAAGGGTTAGTCGTTACTGATTTGAGGTAACCTTGGCAAGGATTGTGGACCTTGGCAGCGTTTTTGGACCTGTGGACATTGGCAACGTTTGTGGACTTGTGGACCTTGGCAACGTTTGTGGACTAAGGTTTAAAAGATGCCGGACTTTTCAAAAACTTCTAATATAGAGGGAAATGTGTTGGCTAAGTAC
>CAZCXB010000241.1:0-2465 GCA_964502485.1 uncultured Muribaculaceae bacterium
GTAACCGTTCATTGAGCCCCGCCTTTTTTGGTGCATTTGTGATCCTTACTTTTGTTTTAAAATTAAAAGGATATGACAGCACAAAAAGCAGCGCAACGTTATGAGGTATCATATAGTAGATACGTTACAGGTGGTTATTTTTTAAAGCTTCGAGAATTTTGCCGTCAAGAGGGGATTTATTATCAGGGTTTCATAGCCTGGGCAAAGGAGAATGACCACTATCTTTCAGATGATCGACTGAGATTTGATCAAGAGGGAGTAATATTTAAGATAGATCTTCTATAGCTATGTTTGGATTAGGAGAAGATTTACAATACTACTTTTGCGTTGGTCACACAGCAATGAACAAAGGAATAGATGCTCTTAGCGGGGTCGTAAGACACCAGATGCACCGAGATCCTCTCTCCGGAGAGGTCTTTATCTTTATGAGTCGTTGCAGGACAAAAATAAAACTGCTTCAATGGCAAAGAGGAGGATTTGTTTTGTATTATAAACGCCTTGAGAGAGGGCGTTTTGAACTGCCGTTTTTCAACCCTAAATCCCAATCATACTGCATAAGCTGGCAGGTATTATTTATGATTATAGAGGGTATAATGGCCGGCAGAATCAACTTTAGACCACGTTACATAATAAGCAGGAAGGCAGTAAATAATTAACTGAATATCAGATAAATAACTGCATTTTTCTTTGGTATTTAGATTATCATTTTGTATCTTTGTTATGTGAATAACAGAGATTTGATACTACATTTAACAACGCTACTCTCATCCAAAGACGAGCAGATTGCCTCATTATCCAGGCAAATAGAGTTGCTTAATCAATCTCTGAACGATAATCAAAAAGAGACAAATCGTATAGTCTCTCAGCTGAGCAACGAGATCAAAAAGCTCACAAAGCAGCTTTACGGCTCGAAGAGTGAGAAGTTGTCTAATCTTAAGTTAAAACCAAGCACGGCTACTACTGCAACCACTACTCCGGAAAAAGTAGTTGATCAACAAGAAGTTACGCTAGAGAGGCCCCCTGTTGTAGAAAAAGCAAAGCAGACCAAGCCACCCAGAAGGGTGTATTCGGGTCTGGAAGAGAGAGTGATCATACTTGAACCTTTGGAAGATACAACAGGAGCTAGGATAGTAAGAGAAGAGGAGGTAATAAGGTTCTCTTACGTACAGGCCAAGGTTGTAAAAATCATTTACAAAAGGATCATCTACGGTAATGGGGATAAGATATTTTATGCCCCTTTCCCCTCTCATTTGATAGAACGTTGTCTTGCCGACAACTCTCTACTTGCAGCTATAATAGCCAATAAGTACGGATATCACATTCCAATCCAAAGACAGTTGGAGATCTTTAAGAACATTGGAATAGACTGGTCCAAATCTACAGTTAACTCATGGATCGCACGAGTAATACAGATCCTGGCTCCTCTGTTTGAAGAGTTGGAAAAACAGGTAATTAAAAGTCCCTACCTTAATATTGACGAGACCACCATTCCCATCCTGATAAAAGGAGAGAGCACCACTAAAAAAGGTTACATATGGGGAGTGATCTCTCCCAAGGATAAGCTGGTTACCTTCAGATATGACCAGGGATCGAGGAGAAAGGAGGTTCTGGATAATATCCTTGATGGATACATCGGTACTATCCAGTCTGATGGATATGCTGCTTACAAAGATGTTGGAAGAGGTAAAGATCGTAAGAAGGTAAGACGGATCGCCTGTCTTGCACACATCAGAAGAAAATTTATAGAAAGCATACCGATCGATCCGAGAGCAAAAGAGGGATTGGATTTTATCACTCGGCTTTACACCATAGAGAAAGTATGTTACAATCCCGACCTGCCCCCGGATAAGCTTATGACAGAAGATCAGATAAAACAATACCGCCTGACTTACGCAGTCCCTATCCTAAAAGAGTTTTACCGTTGGCTACAGCGTTACAGCAGAGATGAAAGTGTTCTTCCCAAAAACCCTTTTGGCAAAACCATAAACTATACCCTCAATGAATACCCATTCCTGATTAATTACTTGCGCAATGGATCATATCGTATAGACAATAACGCAATAGAGAGAATGAATAGAGCGCCCGTAATAGGTAGAAAGAACTATCTGTTTTGCGGAGAGCATGCCGGCGGCGAAAGAGCCGCCAAGATATACTCTCTCGTTGAATCCTGTAAACTGAACAAAATAGATCCAATCGCATACCTTCAGGACGTACTGGGAAGAATAATGGATCACAACCATCTCAAACTTCACGAACTCCTGCCCAACAAATGGAAACCACTGGAATATAATCAAATCTAAAAGAGATCCTCAGTATGAAGATCTCTTTTTTTGTCTATGCAAGGCGGGGCTCAATGAACGGTTACCGTTTTTGGTAGGATTATAAAAAATTTCATTTGATTATCTGCGCATTGCAAAAAAACCTGAGAGGTGGAGTATGGAACTTTAGCAATGCAGAGAGTTATT
>CAZCXB010000242.1:0-2463 GCA_964502485.1 uncultured Muribaculaceae bacterium
GTATCAGATATCAAGAAAAGAGAGTCAGATTTTGATAGGGTGCTATCCTCAACTAAAGAGATGGGCACTCTTCTTTTTTGCAACAAGGTGTCATTAAGCGAGATAAGCAGAGAATCAGAGAGCGGAGACTCTAAGCTGTCGGACAAAGCACTCTGTTGTGAATCTGTATTGGAGTTATGCAGCAGTGAAGTCTCTCCGCAAGAGAGGAGCATCAGTGCAATTAAAACAACCGTAAGGAACTGTCTGCTCAAAACCGAAAGGTGTAAGGTTTAATAAAAATATACTACATTTGTAGTCTGCAAAGTTAAATATATTTAGCAACTATTATGCCTCTAAGAGTACTTTTGGTGATATTTTCCATTCTTTGGACGCTATCTTCCCCCGGGCAGGAACACTCAGTAGTGCAGGTAAAGAGAGTTGTGATTGATCCTGGTCATGGAGGGTCAAGCCCCGGTGCTGTCAGCCCGGACGGCAGGGTTCGAGAAAAGGATATTACTCTCTCGGTCTCATTAAGGCTTGCAGAGATGATCAGGAGTAAATACCCCCATATTGATGTAATTTTAACGAGAGAGAGAGATGTTTCGGTCCCCTTGGACAGAAGATCGGAGATTGCAAATAGAAACAAAGCAGATCTCTTTATCTCCATTCATGTAAACGCTGCTGAGTCACGCAATGCAAAGGGATCTGAGACATTTGTGATGGGTCCAGATAAATCGGGATCAAACTTCGAAGTAACAATGTTGGAGAATAGCGTTATTATGTTAGAGGGAGACGACTACGCGACTCGTTACGAAGGTTTTAACCCAAACAATCCGGAGTCTTATATAATTTTTTCATTACTTCAGAACGCCCATCTGGAGCAGAGTCTCATAATGGCATCACTGGTGCAGAAACACTTCAATAACGGTCCGATAAAGGTTAACAGAGGGATTAAGCAGGGACCCTTCCTTGTACTTTGGAAGACCACAATGCCATCTGTGCTTATAGAATTGGGTTTTATATCAAACTCTTCCGATCTTAAGATTCTTAGAGAGAAGAGTAATCACTCAAAATTTGCTTCACTTATATTTAAAGCTTTTGAAGAGTATAAGATGCAGTACGACAAAGATTACTTCAATGGCGATGTCAATACAGACAATACAGAAAACAGAGATAACACAGAAAATATAAGTAGTACTAGTAGTACAAATAATACAAGTAGTACAAGTAGTACAAGTAGTACAAGTAATACAAGTGATACAGTAGATAAGACCCAGGCCGGAGAGAGTTCTGTTCACTTTCGTATCCAGATACTCTCCATCAATAGGGTTATACCATCTGGATCCTCTGATTTTAAAGGAAGAGCAGATGTCAGATATATAAAATCGGGCTCGCTGTATAAATATACAGTAGGTCATTTTGAGAGTCAGGAACAGGCAAGAGAGGCACTTGGCAAAGTAAGGAGAGATTTTCCGCAGGCATTTATAATAAAGGTGGAAAATGGCGAAGTTGTACCAATTAACAGATAGAAAACATTTAAAGAGATGAAAATTAAATTAACCGGAGAACAGAAGACAGGTCTTTTTGCAATAATTATACTTATATCAATTTACCTGGTAATAAACTATCTTAAAGGCAAGGATCTCTTCTCGGACAGAAATACATACTATACCGTATTTTACAACATAGATGGCCTTGCAACTACAGGTCCGATATATCTGAGAGGACTTAAAGTAGGTACAATCGAGAAGATAGAGTACTCACACAACAGTGACAAATTTGAGGTAATGCTCAAAGTGGGAAGCAAATATAAGCTCCCAAAAAATTCTGTTGCCGAGATCTACAGCACCGATCTTTTAGGCTCTAAGGCACTCCGGATTAATATGGGAGATGACCCTCATAACCTCGCAAACAGAGACACACTTGCATCAGCAACAGAGCCTGGATTGATCAGTTCACTCACAGATGAGTTAATGCCTGTAAAGGATAAGCTTACCGAGCTTATTGAGACAATGAATACCACACTGCTTAATGTGAACGATATTCTTAATCCTCAAGTGAGGGAGAATCTGGAAAAATCACTTGAGAGTCTTAGCAAAACACTTAAAGGGGCAGAGGGGATCGTCTCAAATATTGACAAAAGCGGGCCGGAGATAACATCAATTATTGCCAATCTTAATGAGCTCACTCTTGAGCTGGGCAGCAGTTCCAAAAAATTGAATAGCGGCCTGAGCAACGTTGTGGAGATTACAGATTCGCTCAAAAAAGCCGATTTAGCGGGTACCATAAACTCCCTGAAAGAGCTGCTGGGGCAGATAAAAAACCCCGAAGGAACAATCGGAAAACTACTCTACACCGACTCTGTTCATAACTCAATCGACCGCCTGATAAGGGATCTCGACTCCCTGATAAAAAACATTAACGACAACCCAAAAAAATATATAAAAGTTAGTGTTTTTTAATTTTTATTTGTTTATATTAAGC
>CAZCXB010000243.1:0-2460 GCA_964502485.1 uncultured Muribaculaceae bacterium
CAATTAATCGTGAATAAATAGTTAAATTCGGGAAAAAATTGATGACACATTTTTATAAAGATAAGACAATTCTCATAACAGGTGGCACCGGTTCACTTGGAAGAGCAATAACAGAGCTGCTTGTAAATGGAGCCAAGCAGTTTACCCCAAAAGAGGTTAGAATTTATTCAAGAGATCTCTCCAAGCAGGTTGAGTTATCAAGGCTCTCATCTGCTATCTCATATACTACTGCAGATATCAGAGACACCAAAAAATTGGAGCAGGCAATGGAGGGAGTCGACTTTGTAATTCACACAGCTGCATTGAAAGATGTTGCCATCTGCGAAAAAAACCCTGTAGAGGCAACAAGTATTAATGTATTGGGGACATCTGCCGTTATTGAAGCCGCTCAAAAGATGGGGGTAAAACGACTTTTGTTTACCAGCACAGATAAAGCTGTAAATCCCGCAGGAGCGATGGGTATATCTAAAGCAATGGCAGAGAGAGTCGTGATGGCTAAAGCAGATGAGTACTCCGGTTTACTGGGAGATTCCCGCAGAGGTACTCCTGTTCTGTCAGTTGTAAGATTCGGGAATCTGGCAGGATCTGCAGGTACAGTAATTCCAATATTTATAAAGCAGGCAAAGGATGGCAAGCAGATAACGGTAACAGACCCAAAAATGACAAGATTCCTGATGACTCCACGCTCTGCTGCTGAATACACACTTTTTGCACTGGAAAATGCAAACAACGGAGATATAATAATACAAAAAACTCCATCTGTATCTCTCTATAATATAGCAAAATGCACAACAGAGCTATACAGCAAAGCATCAGAAGAGCCTATCATAAAAATCATAGGTGCAAGACCGGGAGAGAAGTTGTTTGAGACAATGGCATCTTTAAATGAGATGATAAAATCTATACCCGAGGGAGATCACTATCTGAGAATCCCCTTAAAAGCAACAGTATCTGAACAACCAAATATAACCTGCGATGAGTACAACTCTCTCAATGCATCTCCAATAACTGACCAGGAACTTAAATCAATAATAGTCTCTATTGCCGATTCACTAAACATCTGACATCCTCTACTGTTATTATCTGATAAAAACTAACATGAGAGGAGAAATAATACTCTTTTTTTTGTAGAATTTCTGTAATGTTGTTATATTTAAGGTTAAATAATTATTGATTTATGGGAACTGACTCAGGCAATTACCACGATAAATTTCATAAAATTGTAGCAGATATATCATCCGGTTTTATTGGTGCCGACACAACCAATATCGACGCAAAAATTGACGACATGTTATCCAGAATAATTGAGATATTCTCTCTTGACAGGGGATATCTCTTTTTATATTCACAGGACAGGAGATACATTACAAATACTCACGAACAGTGTGCGAAAGGGGTGGTTCCGGTTAAAGAGATGATGTTTAACATTGAGGTTGATAGGTATCCGTGGTGGTCAAAGCAGATAGAGAGCAGAGAGTATATTCATATTCAGAATATTGATGATCTTCCGAATGAAGCTGCTCCCGAACAGAAACTCTTTAAGGAGATGGATATCATATCTCTGATTGCAGTTCCTGTTCTGATTAACAATAAGGTTGCCGGCTTTCTTGGGCTTGACGCAACTAAAGAGCAAAAAACATGGGATACCCAGGACATTAACCTTCTTCAGATATTGGCGAATACCCTTGCTGAGTCTCAGATGAAGATCGCTGCAGAAAAAGAGGTTCGCCGACTTGCCCGAATGCAGCAAATGCTTATGAATATAGCCAAAACCTACATAAACATCCCCCTTCGTGAAGTTAACAACTCAATAATGGCCTCACTCAGGGAGATGGCAGAGTTTGTAGACGCTGACAGGTCATACATTTTCGATTACGATTTTATTGAAAATACCACATCCAACACTTTTGAGTGGTGTGCAGAAGGGATCTCTCCGGAGATAGATAATCTGCAGAATGTCCCAATTGATTATATTACGGACTGGATCAGGTGCCACTCTTCCGGAGAGGATTTTAATGTTAGTGACGTTTTGTCTCTCCCGCACGAAGGCCCTGGTTGTCTTCGCGATATCCTTGAACCTCAAGGGATAAAAAGCATTATTACCGTTCCGATGATTGATGGAGACGATTTGATTGGCTTTGTCGGATTTGACTCTGTCAAAAGACATCATATTTATACCGAAAAGGAGAAGTCTCTGCTTACTCTATTTGCTCAGATGCTTGTTAATGTAAAAAAGAGAGCCAATACAGAGAAGATGCTGCTTGATGCCAAAGAGCAGGCTGAGGCAGCAAACAGGGCCAAGTCCGAATTTTTGGCAAATATGAGCCACGAGATCCGGACTCCTTTGAACTCTGTTATCGGATTTACCGAACTTCTCAACAGAACGCCTCTCAATATTTCTCAAAAGAAATTTGTGGAGAATGCAAACATATCTGCACAGTCGCTACTGGAGATTATCAA
>CAZCXB010000244.1:0-1269 GCA_964502485.1 uncultured Muribaculaceae bacterium
TCGTTTTTGGGTATCTCTCCTATCAATAAGTTACTTGCAACATAGGTCTGAATACCGTTTTAACGATTTAGTAGGTACACCTTGGCAAGGGTTGTGGACCTTGCATACGTTTGTGGATTAAAGTCCACAACCCTTGCCAAGGTCTCACCCCTTACAAGAAAAACAGTGAAACGCCCACAACGCTGAGGATTGCTCCCAGAATTTCGATGGGGCTTATCTTCTTTTTATAGAGTAGTACGTATGGAATTAGTATGATAATTGGGGTGGTGGCCATTATGGTTGATGCCACTGCTGTATTGGTGTGCTGAACAGCCATCAGCGAGAGTGAGACTCCTACAAATGGGCCAAAGATTGCTCCCATGAAAATGGCTGCAATCGCCCTTTTGTCCTTAATTCCTTTCTTCAAAACCCCGGCTCTGCGGGTCAGAAAGATAATGAGAGAAAAACCAATGACTCCGGTGATAATACGCATCTGAGTTGCTGCAAAAGGAATATAATCTGCAACCTGCGATCCCTTTGCGGCAATAGCATAGTGATTCATCCCTATCTTACTTAGCACAATTCCAAGCCCCTGTCCCAGAGCCCCTCCCAGGCCAAGCAGTACACCCTTTAGAGGCAAATGAAGATGAACGCCCGAAAAGATCCTCCCAAACAAACCCGATCTGCCCGAACCATCCCCCTCAAAAGCCGGGTCTGTCACAACCGCCATACTGCTCACTCCGGCAACCAGAGTGTAATCTCTCTCTTTACCGCCTGATATATCACCTCCTGCCTCCTGGCCATTCTGCTCAGAAGTGGCTGCTCCCTTTTTACCTCCTCTTTTAAGTATAGAAATTGCTATTCCGGTCATTGTGACCGACATCCCCAGAAGACCCATCGGTGAGAGCTTTTCGTCAAGCATCATCCAACCGAAAAGGGCGGCAAAGGGAGGTGCAAGGGTCATTAAAAGCTGTGAAAAACGGGCAGTTATGAGAATATAAGAGTAGAAAAGGCACAGATCGCCAAAGACAAACCCCACCAGACCCGATAGCGACATCCAGAGCCAGGTCTTTCCATCTGCACCGGCCGGCATAAAGGAGCCGGTAGTAAAATAGAGCAGAGCTCCCAGCAGAAAGAAGGCGAAGAAGAGTCTAAGCAGATTCACTGCCAGAGATCCGATTCTGTTTCCGGCAAATTCGAAAAAAAGCGCTGTAAATGTCCACGATACCGCAACCGAAATTGCTATCAGTTCACCAAAATATTGCATCAAGATATAGGTTTAGAGGGGCA
>CAZCXB010000244.1:1279-2438 GCA_964502485.1 uncultured Muribaculaceae bacterium
AAAAAGCAAACCCGTAACCCTTGCCAAGGTCCACAACCCTTGCCAAGGGTTTCTAATATCAAAATTTGTATTTAAGTATTGATTTCCTTAATTTTAAATTTGAAATATTTTAGACCTATTTTATGAACAGATTTCTAAGTGTAATTATTCTCTCTACACTACTCGCAGTATCCTGTAAAAACGGGGATACCGGTGCAGATGTAGAGAACGACATCAAAACAATAGATGTCGCAGGAGGGGTTGGAAAAGGTAGAGTGGTCCAGCTATCAGAAATTGCAGAGTCTATCGAGTATATTCCTCTCGAGACTAACCATAACTCCTTGATTGATAAAGTTTCGTCAAGCTCTTTGGTTTTTGAAAACAGCAAATATTATATCCGCACAAGGTTCGAGGAGTCAATCTTTATATTTGACTCCACCGGTAAATTTTTATTCAAATTCAATAGAACGGGAAGGGGTCCGGAGGAGTATGAATATCTTGCCGGTTTCACTGTTGATCCGGATGGTAATATTATTATAAGGTCTGTTGAGAAATATGTCTTGTATGATAAGGAGGGGAATTTCATAAGAGTTCTGGCAGATAAGAACACTTTTCCAGAAATCAAATTGGATAAATGCTTACCATTTGGAGATGACAAGTATCTGTTTACTACATATCTCAAGAGAGGTGTAGATAATGAGTACTCTGCAATTTTAATGGACTATAAATCAAACAAAGTATTAAAGATAAATTATCCATACAAAGAGAGAGAGTTTGTGAAATCGTTGCCTTTAATGTACAGATATACATTTCATGAAGTGTTTGCTGTTCGCTCAAATGAAGGGATTCTGATTTATAATGGGTTAGACGAGAATATCCTGCGGGTAGATAGAGATTTTAATATTGATACCCTATTTCGGATAAATTTTGGCAAATACCATCCAAGAGATATACCGGGTGATGTTTTAGCTCGTGCCGATGTCAGTTCTCATATTTTCAGATATGTGTTTCCTTTTGAATCTTCCAGATATATATTTGATCAGTTCAAGCTTGGGGCTGCTGCTCATAAACCGAGAATAATGTTGAAACATGGTGCAAAATCGGAAGATGACATTGTCACTCTTGATATTTCATGCTCACTTTTCGATAAGATAACCGGAGAATTTATGCTGGTAGATCA
>CAZCXB010000245.1:0-2434 GCA_964502485.1 uncultured Muribaculaceae bacterium
ATGTTAGAAGTCTAATTTGAAGTTAAATTGAATTTATTTGAAATCATTGAGCTAGTTTGAAATTATAGAACTTATTTAAAATTAGTAGGTTATATACCTTTTATTATTTGTTTATTGTTAATTTTTTGTTCTGTTTGCAGTTCTGATTACAGTTCTGATTAAAGTTCTGATTGCGTTCTGATTGCAGTTCAATTGTAGTTAAATTTGCAGCTAAAATGCAGTCAATTTCCAGCTAAAATGCAGTTCAAATTGCAGCTAAAATGCAGTTCAATTTGCAGTCAAATCCAAACAGAACAAAGATAATTGATTTAGCATTATTTTGAGTACTTTATTTTGAGTACATTTGCAGCGACTACACCAAAATTTAAACACAATGTCCTGGTTTGTACTTTATACTTCCGCCCGGGCAGAAAAGAGAGTTTTAGATCGCATCAGTGAGATGGAGATCGAGGTTTACCTTCCATTGCATAAGGTTAAAAGGAGATGGAGCGACAGAATTAAGCTGATTGAGATTCCGCTTTTCAACTCCTATATTTTTGTCAAATGCAATGAGCATAAACTTCGCGAACTGCTTCTTATATACGGCGTTTCGAGGATTGTCTATTATCTGGGCAAACCGGCAATCGTAAGAGATTGCGAGATTGATTCAATCAAAGAGTTTCTTGAGGTTGCAGCGCACAAAGAGATAATTACCTGCGGAGACGAGGTTGATATTATCTGCGGTCCTTTTGAAAACAGAGGTGGCAAGGTTCTTGAGATTGGTGACAAGTGGGCCAAGCTTTATCTTAAGGAGTTGGGAGCCAAAATTTATGTATCTTTGCTGGAGATTAGCAAAAAAGAGATCGGCAATAAAAAATAACAGAGATGGATTATAACACTCAGAGAAGTAAGCTGATAATGCCCGAATATGGAAGGCATGTTCAGAAGATGATAGAATATGTGATGAACATTGAGGATAAGGATAAGCGCAACGAACAAATAAGAGCCGTTGTTGCAGTTATGGGAATTCTTAATCCACAACTTAGGGACCTTAACGATTTCAGACATAAATTGTGGGATCACGTTCAGATTATTTCTGATTTTGAAATAGATATTGAATCTCCATATCCTCTGCCTACAAAGGAGACATTTATCACAAAACCACACCCTGTTCCTTTGGATAAAACTCCCCTCAAAGCGGCTCACTACGGAAGAAATATTCAGAACATGGTGGATATGATAGCCGAAAAGCCTGAGGATGAGCTTCGTCGCAATATGGTTATGGTTCTTGCCAACTATATGAGGCAGCAGTATCTTATTTGGAATAAGGATTCTGTAAGTGAGGAGACTATTTTTAAAGATATTGACACTCTTTCGGGCGGTAGGATTAAAATTCCGGAAGATTTTCATCTCTCTACGGTGCATTATGCACCTGCAGCTTCGCAACAGGGAGGTCACGGTTCTTATCAGGCTCACAGAGGAGAGGGAAACAGAGGCGAGGGTTACAGGAGCGAGGGACACAGAAGCAATGTCTATAGAGGTAATAAGAAAAAAATAAACAAGAGAAAATAATGGCTGTTTTCAAGGTAGAGGGTGGACACCGGCTGAATGGTGAGGTCACTCCGCAGGGGGCTAAAAACGAGGCTCTCCAGATACTCTCCGCTATATTATTAACAAAAGAGAGGGTTGTAATTCATAATGTGCCTGACATCATTGATGTTATGAAGCTCATTGAACTACTTGGCCGTCTGGGGGTAAAGACAGAAAATCTTGGAGTTTCGGGCACATCTGCCTGCATTTCGCACTCGTATGCCTTTACAGCGGCCGATATTGACCTCGATTTTATAAGATCACAAGAGTTTTGCAAAATGTCATCGGCACTCAGAGGTTCGGTGATGCTCACAGGGCCGCTTCTCACAAGATTCGGCAGCGCTTTTATGCCAAAACCGGGTGGTGACAAAATTGGCCGCCGCCGGCTTGACACTCACCTGATTGGGATGGAGAAGCTTGGTGCAAAACTTAATTTTGAAAGCGGAGCTTCATTCTTTGAATTGACTGCAAAAAATGGTCTCAAAGGTTGCTATATGCTGCTTGACGAGGCTTCGGTTACCGGTACTGCAAACATTGTGATGGCGGCGGCCATGGCTAAGGGCACCACCACAATCTACAACGCTGCTTGCGAACCTTACCTGCAACAGTTGTGCAAAATGCTCAACAGAATGGGAGCAAAGATTTCGGGCATCGGCTCAAACCTCCTTACAATTGAAGGAGTTGAATCAATGGGCGGAACCGAACACACAATTCTGCCCGATATGATTGAAATAGGCAGTTTTATCGGCCTTGCTGCAATGACTGCAAGTGAGCTGACAATCAAGAATGTAGCCTACGACCAGCTTGGCATAATACCCGACCAGTTCCGCCGTCTTGGCATAACACTCGAACGCAAAGGTGACGA
>CAZCXB010000246.1:0-2432 GCA_964502485.1 uncultured Muribaculaceae bacterium
TTTTATCTGTACATCGTTTGATATAGCCTTATATAGAGTTGATATTCAAATAAAGAGATAACTATTCATTAAAAAGAAGAAAAGCTATGTTAGTAAGTATTAAATCCCTAAAAGGGTACAAATTAAACAGTATCGATGGCGAAATCGGTAAAGTCAAGGAGTTCTACTTCGATGATAAGCATTGGGTAGTTCGTTATCTGGTAGCAGATACAGGCAACTGGCTTATAGGGAACAGGGTGCTAATATCACCTTATGCATTGGTTTCGGTTAATAAAGAGCAGGAGCAGATAGATATCAATCTGAGCAAAAATCAGGTTGAGGAGAGCCCTCCTCTAAATAGTGATAAACCGGTCTCTCAGCAATTTGAGGTGGCCTATTATGGGTATTACGGGTATCCGATATATTGGAGCGGAGCGAGCATGTGGGGTGCATATCCCTATATTATTAGGGACAGAGAGGAGTGGAAAAAATCCGACAAGCAGGATAAAAACTGGGATCCACATTTAAGAAGCACCGATGAGGTTAGTGGTTATCAAATTCAGGCAAATGACGGAGAAATGGGTCATGTAGTTGATTTTATTATTGATGAAGAGACTTGGGCAATCCGTTATTTGGTAATTGATACAAAAAATTGGTTTGGTGGCAACAAAGTTCTGATCTCTCCAATTTGGGCCGACTATATTAGTTGGAACGATTCCAAAGTTTTTGTTAACCTCTCTTTAGAGGAGGTCAAACATGCTCCGGAGTACTCAGAGGAGGCTCTTCTTACACGAGATTACGAAATTGAGTTGCATCGACATTATGATCTAAAAGATTACTGGTCCGATAAATAGACTGGAATTTTTTAAAGCCTGTGCCGAATCTTTGGCAAGCGAAAATGCTAGCCGCCTGGCAGCAATGCAGCGCTCAGAGAAAAACATTGATGAGTTGCTCGATGTGCTCCATCTTAAATTCCATAGCCTGAGACAAAGCTCAATTGACGAGGAGTTGTTTGACGTTGTATCCGGTTTCGAGGCAATGAAAAATAGTCAGTAGAGTGACGAAAATTACGTAAAAAATGTCAATGGAATGACAAATTTATTATATTTGTAATAGAAATAAATTGTCATGGAGCCTGTTAAAAGATTGTTAGAGAAAAGGATCACCGCAAAGATAGAACCAAATAAGGCTGCTCTGGTTTTTGGAGCACGAAGGGTAGGTAAAACTTTTTTGATGCGGGAGATTATTAAGAGTTTTAAAGGGAAAACGTTGTTTTTGAACGGAGAAGATTACGATGCATTAGCGATGCTTAATGAGCGATCAATATCCAACTATCGCCGAATATTGGAAGGTGTAGATTTGCTGGCAATAGATGAAGCACAAAATATTCCAGAAATTGGCTCTAAGCTTAAGTTAATCATTGACGAAGTTGAGGGTGTAAGAGTTATTGCAAGTGGATCTTCTTCATTTGATCTGCTAAATAAGGCAGGAGAGCCATTAGTAGGCAGAAGTACTCTTTTTCATCTTACCCCTTTTTCTCAAAGAGAGATTTCACTTACAGAAAATAGATTAGAAACCAGACAGAATCTAGAATCCCGCCTTTTGTACGGCTCTTATCCGGAGGTTGTATCTCTGAGTAGTTTTGAACAGAAGGCAGACTATCTTAAGGATATCGTTAGTGCCTATTTACTGAAAGATATTTTATCAATAGACGGACTTAAAAATTCCGGAAAGATGAAGGATCTTTTACGCCTTGTTGCTTTTCAGCTGGGGAACGAAGTTTCATATGATGAGCTTGGAAAACAGTTGGGTATGAGCAAAAATACTGTGGAAAAATATCTTGATTTGCTCTCAAAAGTATTTGTTGTCTATAGGCTTGGTGCCTTTTCTCGAAACTTAAGAAAAGAGGTAACTAAGGCCGGGAAATGGTATTTCTACGACAACGGGATAAGAAATGCGATAATCGGGAATTTTAACCCTTTATCACTTCGTCAGGATGTTGGAGCATTGTGGGAAAATTATCTCATAAGTGAAAGAATAAAAGCAAATTATAATGAAGGGTTGGGTAAGGAGTTCTATTTCTGGAGAACATATGACAGGCAAGAGATTGATCTTATTGAGGAGAGTTCAGATTCGATTACTGCCTTGGAGTTTAAATGGAGTGAAAAAAGGGCTAAAGTGCCGCAAGCATTCAAGGTGGCATATCCAAATACTCTTTTTAAATTTGTGAACAGAGACAACTACCTTGAGTATATTTAACTAAAATAGAGCTCAAAAAAATGAAAAAAATTTTACTATTGGTGCTTATTGCTGTTTTATCTCCTCTCCCTTTGTTGGGCCAGTTCTCGTTAAGAATTGAGATAAAACCTTAAAATGCACTCCTACATACTATTAAATATTATTTTATGCAGAGTATCGAGAATATTAACTCTACAGAGCATAACGTTTTTGAT
>CAZCXB010000247.1:0-2432 GCA_964502485.1 uncultured Muribaculaceae bacterium
AATATGAGTATTATTAAAAAACCGGGGTACTTAATCTCAATGGTTATCTTGTGTTCTCTCTTCTTTATTTTTGGGTTTGTTTCATGGGTGAATGCTATTCTGATTCCCTATTTTAAAATTGCATGCGAGCTAACTCACACACAAGCATATTTCGTAGCATTTGCCTTTTATATCGCATATTTTGTAATGGCAATTCCCGCATCTAAGCTTCTAAACAGATTCGGATTCAAAAAAGGGATGCTAATTGGCCTTGCAATGATGTCATTGGGAACTCTGATTTTTGTTCCCGCTGCATACACAAGAACTTACGGGATCTTCCTTTTCGGGCTTTTTTGTATTGGAACAGGTTTGGCAATATTACAGACAGCAGCGAACCCCTATGTGACTATTATCGGGCCTATTGAGAGCGCAGCAAAACGAATAAGCATTGTAGGACTGTGTAATAAATTTGCAGGTATTATCTCTCCACTCATATTTGCTGCCGTAATACTACAAGCAAGTGACGGAGAGATGTTCCAGCAGCTCAAAGATGGGGTTATTATGGGAGCTGAGAGGGAGGCCGTTTTAGATGAACTCATTAGAAGGGTTATGGTTCCCTATGCGTTTCTCTCCGCTCTGCTGCTGATATTTGGTTTTCTTATCAGATACTCTCCTCTTCCGGAGATAAACACCAGAGAACAAAATAAAAGTACAGATAACTCCGGCTCCGAAAGATCCTCAATATTTGAGTACCCATATCTAATCCTTGGTGTTCTTGCTATCTTCTTTCACGTTGGAGCACAGGTTATATCCATCGATACAATCATCAGCTATGCAGAGACAATGGGTATTGAACTAACAGCAGCAAAGGTCTTCCCCTCTTACACTATGTCGTGTACATTAGTTGGCTACTTTATAGGTATAGCTCTAATCCCAAAAATTTTAAGTCAAAAAAGAGCACTGCAGATAGCCACCTCCCTTGGGCTGATTCTCTCGCTTGGAGTTATCTACGTCTCGGGAAATATTGAGATCTTCTCACATAAAACAGATGCATCCATCTGGTTTTTGGTTTTAATGGGAATGCCAAACGCTCTGATATATGCCGGAATTTGGCCTCTTGCCATAAGGAATCTTGGAAAACATACAAATCTCGGCTCATCGCTTCTTGTGATGGCACTATGCGGAAATGCCTTCCTTCCTGTAATATATGGCTCTTTTGCAGATAGTTATGGAGAGAGACTCTCCTACTGGGTACTTATCCCTTGTTTTCTCTATCTGATCTTTTATGCATTTAAAGGTCATAAGATAGAACATTGGAGAAAAGCGATTTAATATGAGTAGAATTAAAATATTCAACGGAAAGATAATTACCCCTTTTGATACAATTGACAGGGGTACAATACTGATTGAAAACGGGAAGATAACTGCTGTAGAATCGGGTGATATTGAGGTGTCAGACTATTTACCTATAGATGCAGATTCACACTATGTGACTCCCGGCTTTATTGATCTCCATACTCACGGTGGTAATAATCATGATTTTATGGACTGCTCTGTAGAGGGCTTTCTAAGTGCAGCTAAGATGCATGCACAACACGGTACAACTCTTATGTATCCAACCACACTTGCTGGCGACAACTCAGAACTCTTCTCATTTTTAGACATATACGATACAGCGGATAGGCTAAACACAGAGGGGTCAAAATTCGGAGGCGTCCATCTTGAGGGGCCATACTTCTCTTACAACCACAGAGGTGCCCAAGACCCGGCATATCTTAGAGACCCGGACCCTAAGGAGTATAACATGATACTGGAGAGGAGTGATAAGATTACACGATGGAGCATAGCCCCCGAACTTCCCGGAGCTTTTGAGTTTGCAAAAACAATCCTAAAAAAAGGAATTCTGCCATCAATTGCTCATACTGATGCAATTTACGAGGAGATCCTCGCCGCATTTGATGCCGGATTTACACATATAACTCACTTCTATTCCTGTATGAACGGAATAACAAGGAGGAATGCGTTCAGATACGCAGGATGTATTGAGGCAGGATACCTAATTGATGCCATGACTGTTGAGATAATTGCAGATGGCATTCATGTACCAAAACCTTTATTACAGTTAATTTATAAGCTAAAAGGGGCAGAAAACATAGCACTTGTGACTGATTCTATGAGAGGAGCAGGCATGCCGGACGGAAAATCAATTTTAGGAAGTATTAAAAATGGTCAAATGGTTATTATTGAAGATGGTGTGGCAAAACTACCGGACAGATCTGCATTTGCAGGAAGTATAGCAACTACAGATCTTCTGGTTAAAAACATGATAAACATCGCAGGAATACCGATAAATGAGACTATCCGGATGGCTGCCTCAACTCCTGCCCGTATTGCAGGGGTGGGTCATAAAAAAGGGAGAATAGCTCCCGGTTACGACGCAGATATTGTAATAT
>CAZCXB010000248.1:0-2421 GCA_964502485.1 uncultured Muribaculaceae bacterium
TGTTTCTGCGTTGCTTGGAAATTCTGTGTTTCGGATGTGCCATTGTCTATAATGTCTATAATGTTTACAATATTAATTGATCAGCTCCTTTAACTTTCCGAAAGGTGACTCTGTTTTATCTCCTTCCTTGATTTTGAGGCTGTAAGCCTCCAATTTTTCTATCATCAACGGGTCGCATTCACCTTGATTATGAACCCTTTGGACGGGCAGGGCAAGACAAATATAATCGTACAAAAACTGCTTGATATCCAACTCGCTCTCCATAGGGTCGAGTGTAAGAATCTCTTCATTATCCTCCTCCTGAGTGCTTTTGACAAACTTCACAACCAAATTTGCCGTCGTGTCAACTCTGTTCTCCATCTCTTCCAGACATCTGTCACACTCTGTTCTTACAATACCCTCAATCTTCGCCTCCAGCTCCATAATCATTGCGCTCCTCTCCAGATAAACCGAAACAGCTAAATCTGCCCCTGATATATCACTATTCTCATACTCATCAAAAAAGTGGTTATCAATTGTAAAATCATACTTGTGTTTCCCAATTGAAATCCCCTTTATCGGGATGATATAATCTCTGTTACACTCTCTGTTCATACCGGAAATGAGCCCGCAAAGTTAAACTATTTTTTTAAAATAACAACCCCTCTCAACCCTTTCTTCTCTTTCTTTCATTCTCGTCAAGATATATCTTTCGAAGCCTTATTGATTTTGGAGTAACCTCTACAAACTCATCCTCCTGAATATATTCAAGTGCCTCTTCGAGAGAGAATTCCACAGGAGGAGGAAGAACAACTTTATCATCGGTACCTGAGGCGCGTACATTTGTAAGTTTCTTGGTTTTACATAGATTAATACCCATATCATCTCCTCTGGAGTTCTCTCCAACTACCTGTCCACCATATATTTCATCTCCGGGGTGAATAAAAAAGTGACCTCTATCCTGGAGCTTATCCATAGAGTAGGCAATTGCAATTCCTGTCTCTATAGCTATCAGCGACCCGTTTGTCCGCTTCTCAATCTCTCCCTTGAATGGCTCATAACCTTTAAACCTGTGAGATACAACGGCCTCTCCCTGAGTTGCAGTCATCAGGTTACTCCTGAGTCCTATTAGTCCTCTTGCCGGTATATCAAAATCGAGATGAACCCTCTCCGATCTGTGTTCCATATGAAGAAGAGTCCCTTTTCTTCTGGTAACCATCTCTATTGCTCTACCTACAAGCTCTTCGGGTAAATCAATTGTGAGATGCTCTACCGGTTCGCATCGTATTCCGTTAAGGTTCTTATCCAACACCTTAGGTTGTCCAACCTGAATCTCGAAACCTTCACGTCTCATTGTTTCGATTAGTACTGAGAGGTGAAGTACTCCCCTACCGTAAACAACAAATGAGTCTGCAGTCTGACCATCTTTAACCTTTAGAGCAAGATTCTTCTCTAACTCCTTCTCCAAACGCTCTTTAAGGTGTCTTGATGTTACAAACTTACCCTCTCTGCCAAAGAATGGAGAGTCATTTATCGTAAAGAGCATACTCATTGTGGGCTCATCAACTGCAATTGTAGGTAGTGCCTCCGGATTTTCGAAATCAGCTATTGTATCTCCTATTTCAAACCCCTCGATACCCACCACGGCACATATATCTCCACTATGCACCTCTGTAACTTTTCTCTTTTCAAGCCCCTCAAAAATCATCAACTCTCTTATTCGGCTCCTCTCAATGGTGCCATCACGTTTACAAAGTGAGATCTGCATATTTGGTTTCAGTATCCCCCTATGTATCCTTCCAACTGCAATTCTGCCAACATAAGGAGAGTACTCAAGCGATGAGATAAGCATCTGAGGAGTACCTTCATTGAATTCCGAACCCGGAATTGACTCTATAATTGTATCGAGCAGAGCGGTAATATCTGTTGCCGGTTTTCTCCAGTCCAAAGACATCCACCCCTGCTTAGCACTTCCGTAAACAGTTTTAAAGTCTAACTGATCCTCTGTTGCATCTAAGGAGAACATCAGATCGAAAACCTGTTCGTTAACCTCGTCCGGTCTGCAATTGGGTTTATCTACCTTGTTTATGACCACAATGGCCTTTTTCCCCATACCTATTGCCTTCGAAAGGACAAATCTGGTTTGAGGCATAGTGCCTTCAAAGGCATCTACAAGAAGAAGAACACCATCCGCCATGTTGAGAACTCTCTCTACCTCTCCTCCGAAGTCTGCGTGACCCGGAGTGTCTATGATGTTGATCTTATAATCTTTATAAGGAACAGAGACATTTTTTGCAAGGATTGTTATCCCTCTCTCCCTCTCAAGATCGTTGTTATCAAGTATTAACTCCCCCATTTTTCCGGCATCTCGAAAAAGCATTGCCTGAAGGATCATTCTGTCCACTAATGTGGTTTTGCCATGGTCAACGTGAGCGATAATGG